>DASRQW010000215.1 GCA_035696245.1 Longimicrobiaceae bacterium
GGCCGCCTTGGCCGCCCCTTCCGACCCGCCGGCCCCCTCGCGGCCGGCGCGCACGCGGAGCGCCCCCGCGCCCGCCGAACCACGTGCCGGACCCCTATGCGCACCGTAGCCGCACTCGCATTCTCGCTCTTCCTCGCCGCCCCGCTCGCGGCGCAGCAGGCCACGCCCCCGCAGCCGCAGCCCGGCGAAGAGGTGGTGGACCGCGTGGTCGCCGTGGTGGGCGACACCGTGCTCCTCCTCTCCGACGTGCGCACCGAGATGCAGCGCATGCAGGCCCAGGGGCAGACGATCCCCACCGACCCGGCCGGGCAGGAGGCGCTCTTCCGCCAGGTGGTGGAGAGCCGCGTGAACGACCTGCTGCTGGTGGAGGGCGCCCGCGCCGCCGGCATCACCGTGACCGACGCCGAGGTGCAGGACATGGTGGACCGCCAGGTCGAGCAGGTGCGCTCGTCCTTCCCGGACACGGCGGCGTTCACCGCCGCGCTGCGGCAGTCCAACACCACGCTGGCCCAGTACCGCGAGCAGCTGACGCGGCAGTACTCCGAGCAGAGCATGGTGCAGCGCTTCGTGGGCCAGCGCACGGCCAAGATGCCCCGCCCGCCCGTGAGCGACGCCGAGGCGCGCGCCTACTTCGACGCCGGCAAGGAGTCGCTGGGCACGCGCCCGGCCAACCTCTCGTTCCAGCAGGTGGTGATCATGCCCACGGCCAGCGACTCGGCCAAGGCGCGCGCCCGCCGCACCGCCGAGGACGTGCTGGCGCAGCTGCGCGCCGGCGGCGACTTCGCCCAGCTGGCGCGCCGCTTCAGCGGCGACCCCGGCAGCAAGGAGCGCGGCGGCGACCTGGGCTGGTTCCGCCAGGGCATGATGGTGCGGCCGTTCGAGGACGCGGCCTACTCGCTGCGCCCCGGCGAGCTGAGCGGCGTGGTGGAGACGGACTTCGGCTTCCACGTGATCAGGCTGGAGAAGGTGCGCGGCCCCGAGCGCCAGGCCCGCCACATCCTCATCGTCCCCGAGGTCGGCCCGGCGGACGTGGCGCTGGCCCGCACGCGGGCGGACTCCGTGGCCGCGGCGGCCCGCGCGGGCGCGTCGGTGACGGAGCTCGCGGCCAAGTACAAGACGCCCGTGGAGCAGACCACCACCCGGCACCTGGCGCTCGACAAGCTGCCGCCGGCCTACACGCTGGCCTTCCAGTCCGCCGCCGCGGGCGCGGTGGTGGGACCGTTCGAGGTGGACGCGAACGGCAAGCCCACCTTCGTGGTCGCCAAGCTCACCGAGCGCCAGGAGTCCGGCCCGTACGACTTCGCCGACGTGGCCGAGCAGGCGCGCGACCGCGTAGTCGAGCAGAAGCAGATGGCCCAGCTGGTGGCCGACCTGCGCCGCGACACGCACGTGGCCGTCCAGCTTTGAGCGGCGCCGCGGCGCCCGAGCGCATCGACGTGGTCCTGCACCGGCTCTGCCTGACCAAGAGCCGGAACGAGGCCAAGACGGCGTGCGACGCGGGCGCCGTCTCGCTCGACGGGCGAAAGGCGCGCCCCAGCGACGACGTGCGCGCCGGCCAGCGGCTGGAGGTGCGCTACCCCGGCCGCACGCTGGAGGTGGAGCTTCTGGAGATGCCGGGCAAGAGCACGTCGAAGAAGGCGGCGAAGGAGATGTACCGCGTGCTGCGCGAAGAGCGCACGCCGCCGCTGTGAGCGCTCCGGACCGCTCGTCCCGCCCGCGGGTCGCCGTCACCCTCGGCGACCCGCGCGGCATTGGGCCCGAGGTGGTGGAAGCCGCCCTCGCCGACCCGGAGATCGCGTCGCTGGCGGAGTTCGTCCGCGTGGGGCCCGAGCACCTGTGCGCGGCGCCGGGCGACGTGGCGGTCGGGAGATGGATTGCGGCGGACGGCGTCGCTGCCGCGGGCCGCATCGCCGGCGAGGCGATCCGGCGCGCGACGGAGATGGCGATGGCGGGCGAGGTGGACGCGCTGGTGACGGCGCCCATCGACAAGGCGGCGTTCCACGCGGGCGGCTGGGACTTTCCCGGCCACACCGAGATGCTGCGCGACCTGGCCGGCGTTGCCAACGTGTCGATGATGATGGCCGCCGAGCGAACCGCGCTGGGCGGCCCGCTCCGCGTCGTCCTAGCCACCACGCACCTCGCCCTGCGCGACGTGCCTGCGGCGCTCACGGCCGACCTGCTGGTGCGGCAGACGCGGATCCTGCACGACGCGCTGCACCGCTTCTGGGACATCGCGGTGCCGCGAATCGCCCTGTGCGCCGTGAACCCCCACGCGTCCGACGGCGGGCTGTTCGGCGACGAGGAGGAGCGGATCGTGGCGCCCGCGCTGGTGCGGCTGGCGGAGCTTGGCATCGACGCGAGCGGGCCCATCCCGGCGGACACGGTGTTCACGCGCGCGGTGCGCGGCGAGTTCGACGCGGTGCTGGCGCCGTACCATGACGTGGGCATGGCGGCGTTCAAGACTGCGGCGTTCGGCAGCGGGGTGAACGTGACGCTGGGCCTTCCCTTCCCCCGCACCTCGCCGGACCACGGCACCGCCATCGGCATCGCCGGCCGCGGCATCGCCGACGCGTCGTCCACGCGCGAGGCCATCGCCCTCGCCGTGCGCCTCGCCCGCCGTTTTGACACCGCGCACGCGGCGGACTAACTTTCGCCGGTTCCCCCGCTTGCGCCTATTCCGCCGTCCCGTCTTTTTCCGCATCTCACGCGATGCGCCCGAGGCGGAACGATGGACGAGATTGTTGGGGGGCGATTCATCGCATCCGAACACTCTCCGGTGCTGCAACGCCGCGGTCGCTATTACATCCCGGACGCAGATCTGTCGACGTCGTGATGCATCGAGTCCGCGGAGATTACGCGGACACCCAGCATCGCATCGGCAGAGATGCTGAAGGAGGCGGGCCGCTTCGCATCGGCGGGGGCGCGGCGGGACGGATGAGGGAGATGCGCATCTACCGAACCGCTCCCCCGATGTGCCGGGCTACATCGACCGAAATCGAACGAACGGCTCGAATCGACCGAAACGAACCCGTCTCCGGCCCGGAGCGGGTTCCGCATCACCCCCTCGCAGGTGCTTTCCCAGATTGATCAAGCTGACCGGCGTCCACAAGCAGTACCCCCGCTCGGGAGCCGCGCTCACCGACGTGAACCTGCACGTCCGCAAGGGTGAGCTGGTGTTCCTGACCGGCCACTCCGGCGCGGGCAAGTCCACCATCCTGCGCCTGGTGCAGATGGCGGAGATGCCGTCGGACGGCGAGGTGCGCGTGTCGGGCTTCAGCTCGCGCGACATCCGCCAGCGCGAGATCCCGCAGCTTCGCCGCCGCCTGGGCGTGGTGTTCCAGGACTTCCGCCTCCTGCGCGACCGCACGGCCGAGGAGAACGTGGCCTTCGCGCTGGAGGTGACGGGCGCCAAGCGCAGCACCATCGGCCAGCGCGTGAACCGCCTGCTCTCGCAGGTCGGCCTCGCGCACAAGGCGCAGGCGTACCCGGACGAGATGTCCGGCGGCGAGCGCCAGCGCGTGGCGGTGGCCCGGGCGCTCGCCAACGACCCGTTCGTGCTGCTGGCCGACGAGCCCACCGGCAACCTGGACGAGTGGGCGGCGCGCGGCGTGTTCGAGCTGTTCCGCGAGATCAACGCGCTGGGGATGACGGTGGTGATGGCCACCCACGACCTGGACCTGGTCCGCGCCCACCCGGAGTACCGCGTGATCGAGCTGTCGCAGGGCACCATCGTGTACGACTCGGCCGCCACGCTCGAGGAGCAGACGAGCTGATGCCCTATTCGCTCCGCGAGGCGCTGGCCGCCTTCCGCCGCTCGCCGTTGCTCACCGCGCTGTCGGTGATCGCCATCGGCTTCTCGCTCTTCGTGGTGGGCCTGTTCGGGCTGACCGCCTTCAACATCCGCCGCGCGATCGAGAAGGTGGAGGAGAAGGTGGAGGTCGTGGCCTACCTGGACGACGACGCCACCGACGCGCAGCTCGCCCTGGCCCAGCAGGAGATCAAGGCGCTGCCTGAGGTCCTCGAGGTGCGCTACGTCTCCAAGACCGAGGCGCTGGCGACGGCCATGCGCGAGATGGAGGAGTTCCGCGACGTCTATTCGGACCTGGAGACGAACCCGCTCCCCGCGTCGCTCGAGATCCGCCTGAAGCCGGGGATGCGCACGCCCGTCGCGGTGGCGGGCGTGGCGCGCCAGCTCCGCGCGTACCCGTTCGTGGAGGACGTGCGCTACGGACGCGACTGGCTGGACAAGATCTTCCTCGCCCGCAAGCTGCTGGGCGGCGCGGCCAGCGTGATCGGCGGCGCGTTCGCGCTGGTGGCGGCCATCGTGATCGCGACGGCGGTGCGCATCGCCGTGTTCGCGCGGCGCGAGGAGATCTCCATCATGCGGCTGGTGGGCGCGACCGACGGGTTCGTGCAGCGGCCCTTCCTGCTGGAGGGGCTGATGACGGGGCTGCTGGGCGGCACGCTGGCGGTGGTGCTCACGTACGTCGCGTTCCGCATCCTGGACGCGGCGATGTTCCGCATCGACTGGCTTCCCGGCGCGTGGGTGCTGGGGGTGGTGGCGGTGGGTACGGTGTTCGGGTTCCTCAGCAGCGCGGTGGCCGTTCGCCGCCACCTGCGGGCGGTCTGAGCGTTGGATCGCATGATCTTCGGATGGCACCGACGGATACGCCTGGCGGCGGTGAAGGCGTTTCCGCAGATGGCGATACGCCCGCGGCGCCTGGCGGATGAATCCGCAGCTACGGCGGCACAAAGCCCGCCTGCGCGGGCTGCGGCCGCACGGATGTCGCGCGTCGGAGGTTCGATCGGGACCGGACGGAACGGCGGCGGAGCGGCGGGACGGATGGTCGTCCGCGCCGCTATCGTCGTGGCGTTCGGTGTCGTGATTCCGGGCGTGGCGCGGGCCCAGCAGCAGCCGGGGCGGCCCGCCACGGCGCAGCAGGAGATCAGCGAGAGCCAGCGGCGCTTGCAGGAGATCCGCGAGGAGCGGGCGCAGCTGCGCGAGGAGCTTCAGCAGATTCGCGGGCAGGTGCACGACGCGTCTGCCGAGGTGGCGATCATCCGGCGGCAGGTGGGCGCGTCGGCCAGCGTGATCAACGAGCTGGGGATCCAGCTCGCGGCCAAGCAGGCGCAGATCGACTCCACCACGCGCGAGCTGATCGCTACGCAGGACCGGCTGGCGGAGCGGCGGGCGCTGCTCCAGCGGCGCCTGCGCGACATCTACAAGCGCGGCCCGCTCCAGGCGGTGCAGGTGCTGCTGGCGGCGGAGAGCTTCGCCGACTTCCTCAACCGCTACAAGTACCTGACCCTCGTCGCGCGCCACGACCACAACCTGGTGCGCGAGGTGGACCAGTTGCGCTACCAGCTCACGCTTCGCGACACCGAGCTGAAGCGCGCCCTGTCCGACATCGAGTACCTGCGCAACGAGCGCGAGCAGGAGCACGCGCAGCTGCAGGGGCTGGCGCAGGACCACGTGGGCAACCTGAACGACCTGCGCCTCACCGAGCGCTCCACGGTGCAGCACGCGCAGGAGCTCGCGGCAGACGAGCGGCGGCTGACGAGCCTCATCTCCACGCTGGAGCGCCGCCGCGTGGATGGCGAGCGCGCCGCAGCAGCCGCCCGCGCCCGCGTGGCCGCGAGCCCCACGGCGCCCCCGGCCGTGCGAGCCGCGGCAGCCGCGCCGCCGCCCGTCGCCTCCTCGCTCACGCCATCCGACGTCGGCAACCTCGGCTGGCCGGTGGGCGGACGCGTGCTGTATCGCTTCGGCCGGGCGCCGCAGACGAACGGGACGGTGCTGCGGTACAACGGCGTGGGCATCGCCGCGCCCGCCGGCACCGCGGTCCGCGCGGTCGAGTCCGGCACCGTGGTGATGGCCGGCGCGTTCGAGGGCTACGGGCCCACGGTCGTGGTCAGCCACGGCGGCGGCTACTACTCGCTCTACCTCTACCTGCGCGACGTGAGCGTCCGCCAGGGCGTGCAGGTGGCGCGCGGGCAGGTCGTGGGCAGCGTGGGCGGCGCATCGACGCCACAGGGTTCCCACATCGAGTTCCAGATCCGCTCCCCCGGCGGCCAGGCGGTCGACCCGCTCACCTGGCTCCGCTCCGGCGGCGGATGACGCATCCGATGAGCTCCACCGCCCGCGCTCGGCAGATGCACATCTCCCGCCTCGTCTCGATGCCGGGGCTGCACGTCGCGTCCGCATCTCCCGAATCTGCCGAGCCGTTGAGGCGGATTCGAGGCCGTCGGCGCATCTCGTTCGTGCGTAGTGAGATGCGTGTCCAGGTATCCGGGGGTATGAAACCCCCGGCTGGGAACGGCGGTCGTCCTGCGGACGAGGTTCGTGCGCGTGCGGGAGATGACAGCGCGCCCATGATCGAGGGAGATGCGGGGCTTGCGATGCGGTCCGCGCGCATCTTCGCAAACGCATGTGTGTGCGTCGGACACGCGGGTGCGTCGCTCGCACACGCTCGCGGGCGGGAGGGCGTGCGATGAGCCTGCCGCCGCTGTACGGGCACGGAGACGTGCGCGCCACGCTGGCGAAGGCGGTGCGCGAAGGCAGCATCGCGCAGTCCATCCTGCTGCACGGGCCCAGCGGCATCGGCAAGGAGCGGCTGGGTCTGCGGCTGGCGCAGATGATCGTCTGCGAGAACCGGCCGGTGGACGGCGAGGCGTGCGGCGAGTGCAAGTCGTGCCGCATGGCGCTGCGGCTGGAGCACCCGGACGTGCACTGGTACTTCCCCCTGCCCCGCCCCGACGCGGCGACGCCGGAGAAGCTGCGCGAGAAGCTGGAGGAGGCGCGCCACGTGGAGCTCGCCGCCCGCCGCGGCGACCCCTCGCACGTGCCGGCCTACGAGCGGGCACCGGCGTACTTCATGGGCATGGTGCAGAACCTCCAGCGCTTCGCCGGCCTTCGCCCCGCGATGGGCTCGCGTAAGGTCTTCGTGGTCGGCGACGCGGAGGCCATGGTGCCGCAGGAGAGCAGCCCGGAGGCCGCGAACGCGTTCCTCAAGCTGCTGGAGGAGCCCCCGGCCGACACGACGCTCATCCTCACCTCGTCCAACCCCGGCGCGCTGCTCCCCACCATCCGCTCGCGCGTGCTGCCGGTCCGCCTTCTGCCCATCGGCGCGGACGAGGTCGCGGCGTTCCTGCGCGACGTGCGGGGGATGGACGGCGGCGAGGCGGAGCAGCTCGCGTCGGTGTCGCAGGGCGCGATCGGGCGGGCGCTGCGGCTGCTGCCTTCCGGCGGCGGCCAGGGCTCGCTCCAGAAGCAGCGCGAGGCCGGGAAGCAGCTCCTCGTCGCGGCCACGGCAGATTCGCCCGCGGCGCGGCTCGCGGCGGCGAACGCGCTGCCGCCCGCGGGCGCGCGCGGCGAGTTCACGGCCACGCTGGAATCGCTCTCCCTGTGGCTGCGCGACCTGCTCGCCGTGGCCGCGGGCGCGCCCGACCAGGTGGCGTACACGACCGAGCCCAAGCTGCTCGCCGGCATCGTCCAGCGCCGCTCGGTGAAGCCCGATGCGGTCGCGCGCGCGATCCTGCACGTGCAGCAGGCGCGCGAGCTCGCGGGCGGCAACGTGAACCCGCAGCTCATCACGGCCGACCTGCTGCGCGGCATCCGGCGCGAGCTGGTGGGCACCGCGTGAACAGGTCCCGAAAGCCTTCCCGGCGGGCCGCCGGGCGCGTACACTGAGCGGGAGGGGCACGGTGGTGGAGAGCGGCTTCACGCACCTGGACGAGGCGGGCCGGCCACGCATGGTGGACGTGGGCGACAAGCCCGTCACCCGCCGCGTCGCCGTCGCCGGGGGCAGCATCCGCATGGGTGCCGAGACGCTGGCGGCCATCGTCGCGGGCGACACGCCGAAGGGGAACGTGCTGGTGATCGCGCAGCTGGCGGGCATCACCGGGGCGAAGCGGACGGCGGACCTCATCCCCCTCTGCCATCCCCTGCCGCTCACGTCGGTGGAGGTGTCGCTGGAGCCCGATCCCTCGCTGCCCGGCATCCGCGCGACGGCGACGGCGCGGGTGGATGGGAAGACGGGCGTGGAGATGGAGGCGCTCACGGCGGTAACGTGTTCGCTGCTCACCATCTACGACATGTGCAAGGCGCGCGACCGCGGGATGGTGCTGGAACGGGTGCGGCTGCTGGCCAAGGAAGGAGGCCGCAGCGGAGCCTGGACGGCGCCCGCGGACTGACGGGAGACGGCACAACGCTTGCTTTGGACGGCGGCGGACCCACTAACCGGAGGCCGTATGCAGTCCCTACTGCTCAAGCTGCAGGCCGACGTCGAGGCCCGTAAACAACCCAAGTCCGACCTGCTGGTGACGCTGCGTAGCGCGGCGCTGGGCTGCACTCTTTTCTTCGCCGCGTACCAGCTGGGTGCGCACTCCGCGGGCGGTGTGGCCCAGGAGGCGGAGTGGGCCGGCAAGGGCATCGCCGCCGCGTTCGCCCCCGAGGGCGCGCACGACCTGCAGAGCGTTGAGGTGGAGCGCCTTCGCAGCGCCTTCCAGCACTCGGCCAAGTACCGCATCCCCGCCGACCTGGCCGCGAACATCGAGGACGTGGCGCGCGCCGAGGGGATCGACGTGGGCCTGGCGTTCGACCTGGTGCGCGCCGAGAGCGAGTTCAACCCCCGCGCGGTAAGCCCCGTGGGCGCCGTGGGATACACGCAGCTCATGCCGGAGACGGCCCGCCTGCTGCGCCCCGGCCTCACCCGCGACCAGCTCTTCCACCGCGAGACGAACCTGCGGCTGGGCTTCCGCTTCCTGAAGTCGCTGCTGGTGAAGTACCACGGCAACCGCAAGCTGGCGCTGCTGGCCTACAACCGCGGCCCGGACCGCGTGGACCAGCTGCTGCGTCAGGGCATCGACCCCAGCAACGGCTACGTGCAGCTTGTGACCGGCGCCAGCCACTAGGGAGCTTCCGTCCCACCTGGGGCACCGGTGCCCCAGGTGGAAAGGTTTTCCGGCCCGCAACCCCGCCGAGCGGGCGACGCGGTTCCGCAAGTGTGACGATCCCGGCCAGGCGCTTCCCCGCCCGCCGGGATCGTCGCTTGTCGGCATTCTTATCCCATCCGCGCTCGTCCGTCACCGTGGGCTCGCCGCCGCGCCGGACGCGACCGCATCCGCTTCCCATCTCCCGACCCGGCCCGCCAGTGACCGTCTTCGGCCAGCCCGTCCCGTTGGTGCTCGTCGTCTATTTCCTGATGCTCGCCGTCTCCATCGGCTATGCGTGGCCGGTGCGGATGGGATGGACGTTGTTCGGCCCGCCAGGCGAAGGCGAGCTGCCCGACCTCGACCCGTACGAAGCGGCCCTGCTCCGTGCCGGAGAGCTGGCCACCGTGTATTCGGCCCTCGCCGCGCTGACGAGGCGCGGGAGCCTGGCGCCCAGCCTGGGCGAGCGGCGGCTGCGGGTCACGGGGGTGCGGCCGGTGGATGTACATCCCCTGGAAGAGGCTGTGTACAAGGCGCTCACGTCGCTTCCGGGAACGAAGCTGTACGGCGCGCACATCCTGGGCGGCGTGCGGGTGATGGTCAAGCCCGCCCTGGCGGAGGTGGAGGAGCGGCTGGACCGGCGCGGGCTTCGCGTCTCCAAAGCCCGGGGCGATGGCTTGGCGGGGCGCTCGTTCGCGGCGATGTTCGCCACGGCGTGCGCCGGCTTGATCCTGGGCATGTTCGAGATGGGGCCCAGCGGAACCCTTTCCGACCCCACGGTGCTGTGGATGGCCTTCACGCCTTTCGTGCTGGGCGTCGGGCTCGTCCTGTTCCATCCGCGGCTCACCAGCCGCGGTCGCTGGGTCGTACGCCGGCTGGCGGCGAGCGGGCATCGCATCGGGCTTCCCGCCGCGGTTTCGGACGGCGCGGAGGGGCGCGAGGACGATGAGGCGGATCCGCTCCATGCGCTGGCGAAGGTGCTCGTGGCCCATCCCGAGCCGGGCAAGGCGGAAGACGCACCGGGCGCCGGGCAGCCTGCGGAAGCGCCGATGGACCTGGGCGAGTACGGCTACTACGTGGGTACGGACCCGCGTCCCTGCTCCGCTTCGGAGCTGGCGGTCCTCTGCGGCGGGGGAGAGGCGCCCTCGCTGGTGTGGACGCCGCAGTCGTCGCAGCCGCAGCATCCCGCGCGTGTCCCGTTCCTCTTCGAGCGCATCCGCGGCCGCGTGGTGCAGGAGCGTTTCCGGAAGCTCCGCTCGGAGGTGATGGGCACCGCCGTCTGGCTGGCCTTCTGGGGTTTCGGCGGGTTCGGCTTTCCGTCGTTCTGGCTGATCCTGGTGGCTGTCACGGGCGTGGGCGTCTTCTCCGCATTCCGCGAGTGGCGGCGCGCGAAGGCGTTGACGCCGGAGGCGGTGTCGGCTCCCCCGCCGCCGGTGGAGATCTCGGAATGGGCGGAGCTCGCCGCGCTCAAGCGCCCGCTCTACACGCGGTGGCTCGTGGGCGCGATCGCCGCGGTCGGCGCGGTGCAGCTTCTGCCGGGGTACAGCGGCACGGCCGCGGCCGGGATGGTGAAGCACGCGATCCGTGCCGGCGAGTGGTGGCGCCTGGCCACCGGCGGCATGCTGCACGCCAACCCCATCCACTTCACCATGAACATGGTGGCGCTGCTGGTGTTCGGCCGGCTGGCGGAGATGTACGGGCGGCGGGCGTACGTGCCGCTGGTGTTCTTCCTGTCCGTCCTGGGCGGCGGCGTGGCGAGCGTGCTCTGGACGGCGAACGATTCCGTGGGCGCGTCCGGCGGGATCGCGGGGCTGCTCGGCTACCTGCTGGTGCTGGGGTGGAGATACCGGCGCGCGCTGCCGCCCAACTTCGTCACCAGCCTGCTCTACGTGGTGGGCGTCAACGCGCTGATCGGGGCCGTGGGATACGGGATCATCGATAACGCCGCGCACGCCGGCGGCCTCGTCACCGGCGCGGCGCTGGGGGTGATCCTTCTCCCGGCGACACCGCCCGACGAAGACGCCGCCGCGCGCATGAGCCCCGCCGGAATCGCCTTCCTCGCCCCGACGCTGCTGGCATGCGCGGGCGCCATCGCCGCTATCCTGCGCAGCTAGGCGGCCTCCGGACGGTGGACGGTGGACGTTGGACGTGGGAATGCGCGAGACGCGAGGCGACCACGAGCATGTCGTCGGCCGGCACTGCCGCATCGAGTACTGCTTCTTCCCGCCCGCGAGCGTGCCGGACTTCTTGTGGGCGCTGGAAACTGGCGAGCGCGCGCCACCGCGGACTATCCGCCTGCCATTCGCGAGATGTCGACCTGACCTCGTCCGCCGATTCGCGGGCGGACGGAGCGACGGTGGATGTCTAGCGTTGCTT
Organism: Longimicrobiaceae bacterium; assembly: GCA_035696245.1. NCBI lineage: Bacteria > Pseudomonadati > Gemmatimonadota > Longimicrobiia > Longimicrobiales > Longimicrobiaceae > Longimicrobiaceae bacterium. The sequence goes on from DASRQW010000215.1 coordinate 11,305, forward strand.
CGGCCGCGGCGCATGCGGATGCGGCGGATGCGATAAATCGCACCCCTACATGAGGTTGAGGGTGCGCGATCGTTCGTGAGGATGCCGGGGAGGATGTGAAGAAGCACCTCGGGCGATGGATGCCGGAGGTGCTTCGTCGTTCCAAGCGCGGCTCGCCTGCCCTGCCCGCGTCAGACGTCGACGTTGGAGAGGTAGTTGCCGAGAACGCGGTTGGTGGCGTTCAGGACGGCGAGGGCGGCGGAGCGGTGCGGGTTCTCGGTGTCGAGCGAGGCACCCACCAGGGCCGAGGCCGACGCGGGCTCGGTGCGGAGAACGACGACCACCACGTCGGTGTCGAAGGCGCGGAAGCTCTTGATGCCCACCAGGTGGAACTTGAGCTGCCGCTGAAGCAGCGCCTCCAGCGTGCGTAGCGTGGAGAGCGCGGCCAGGCGCAGCTCCATGGCGGGCCCGCTCTCGCCGTCGACCGAGCTGGTGTACGTGACGCCTCCCCACTCCAGCTCCACGGCGGCGCTGGCGCGGCCGGGCCGCGACTCCACGCGCGCGCTCATGAACTTCACGCGGCGGCGGGGCTGCGGGGCGGGCAGATGGCAGAACTGCACGTCGGCTTCGCGCTGCGAGAGGCCGTGGTGCACGAGGATGGCGCGTACCTTCAGCTCGGCGGGCTCGCCGTCCGGCTGGTCGCACACCACGTACACGCCCAGGCGTTCGCCCGGGTCGAAGAGCACGCGGTGCACACCGGGCACGGCCTCCAGCTCGGCGCGCAGCACGGCGAGCGCAGGCGCCTCCAGCGAAGGGAAGCTCATGGGGAGGGGCTCCGGGGGGAATTTTCGTGTGTTTCCGCAACGTAGGGGCGCGGCGGACACACTGTCAAGAATCGCAACGTCCCATTCGTGCCCCTCACGCGTCGGATTCCACGCATCGGCCGGGAGAATCCGCCGCGGGCCGGCCGCCGCGCATCTCCCGGAAGGGTGCGGAAACGTGCGTACGGGACGACGGAGCGCTGCGGAGCCGCATCCGCCCCCTGGGCCCGCATCTCCCGAAAACCGTGGAGCCAGGGACGCGAACGGGCCCGGAGCAAGCGCGCTCCGGGCCCGTTCGCCGTGCTCATGCCGCGTACCGGCTCAGAAGCGCAGCAGGGCGCCGGCGCCCTTCAGGTCCTGCACGTCCTGCGGGTCGGCGAACGAGATGGCGACGCCCTGGCCCTCGGCCATGCGCACCATCTCCTCCACCACGTCCACGCCCTGGAGCGTGCTGGAGCCGTCGTACGGGCAGGTCTTGAGGTCGCGCGCGAACACGAAGCCGCACTGGCCGCAGCGCACGCCGTCGCGCCGCTGGTCCGACGCCAGCAGCAGCGTGTCGACCTTGCCCTCCTGGAGCGCGGTGAGGGTTCCCTGGAAGCCGGCGGTGGCCAGGTAGTCGTGCGCCACCCGGTCGCGAACCTGCTCGATCACCTCGCGGCTCGCGCTCTCCTGCGCCGTGCGAAGGTGGGGTTCCAGGCGCTGCAGGATCTCGCTGGCCGGGTCGTCGATCTCCATGGGGCCGGTGTGCACCACCTTCTGCAAGATGCTGTCGGGCAGGAACTCGCGGAACGCCGCCACGTTCTCGTCGGTGCCCAGGATCACCAGGTCGTCCGGACGGTAGCGGGCCACGAAGTCCTCCACCTCCTTGCAGAAGTCCTTGAAGAAGTGCTTCATCTCCTCGCGCTTGCGGCGCTGGAAACGCTCCTGCGAGTAGCCGCCGGCGTGCACGTCGTGCGGCGTGGGGATGGGATTGGGACGCACGTTGATCTCGTCCAGCAGCGTGCCCAGGTACACGCTGAGGATGCGCACGTGCTCGCGGTCCAGCAGGATCACGCCGTAGTGGTGGTAGCTCTCCAGCACCTGCGCGAGCGGCGCGATGACGGGCCGCGGGCCCACCACCAGGCGGTTCTGCACCGAGACGGGGAACTGCACGGCCTCCATCCACTCGCCCCCCAGCTCGGCGTAGATCACCACACCCCGGTTCGCCTCGTCGAAGTCGTTCTCCAGCCAGCTCCGCACTCGCTCGAAGGTGCTGGCCACCTCCGGGTCGTCCACCCGCAGGCCGCCGTCCAGCTCCTCGAACTGCGCGCGCTTCTGGTTGAGGAAAACGGTGTGCGTCCGTTTGTTGTTCTCGTTCACGGACATGTCCAGGAACAGCGAGACCACCTGCTTCCCGCTCTCTTCCCGGCCGAGGAGTCGTTCCAGATCGCCTTTGCTGATCATATCCGTTGCGGTTCAGGGATCGTGTCGGGCGGGCCGCCCCGCGCAAGGTCCTCACCCGCGGCGGCTTGCAAGAACGCTGCCCGCGGCGCCCGCGCGACACGATCCCGCGGAACGACGGAACGTGTCCGGCGCGGTGTTGCGGCGCACCGCCAGGGACGGCTCCCGGCGAACCAAACGGCGCTCCGGTGGTAATTGGTTCTGTGATGAACGATCGGCTGCACGCGCGCTCGATTCGGGGGATGAAAAGCGGCAGCCGGGCAACGGCGGATGGACGGAGACAATGGCCGATCTTGACTACGAGGGATACTGGAACCGCGGCTTCTCCTGGGGTGACTACATCGCCCGTGAGGTGAAGGAGAACCTGTCGCTGTGGGAGGGCGTGTACCGGAAGGCGGCCGTGCCCGGCTGGGCGGTGGATGAAGCGCGGCGCATCGGCGGCGACTGGAAGCTGCTGGTCATCTCCGAGGACTGGTGCGGCGACGCGTCGAACACGGTGCCCGTCATGGCGCGCCTGGCCGAGGCGGTGCCGGGCGTGGAGATGCGCATCGTGAAGCGCGACGAGAACACGGAGCTGATGGACGCGTACCTCACCGGCGGCTCGCGCTCCATCCCCCTCGCCGTCGTGCTCGACGCGGATCTCCGCCCGGTTGGCCGCTGGGGCCCCCGCCCCGCCGAGCTCCAGGCGTTCGTGCAGCGCGAGAAGGCTGCGGCCACCCGGCCGGTGGAGCAGATCTACCGTGACGTGCGCCAGTGGTACGCCCGCGACGCAGGCGCGTCCACCCTACGCGAGATCCTCGCGATCCTCGCCGCGCACGCCGTCTGACGGCTCCGGGGGCGGTCGATGAATGCCCAGCCCCGCCGTGCACTCGCGCGGCGGGGCTCGTCACATCTTTTCCTACGCACGCCTCCCGCTCTCGCAGCCCGACACGTTCGGGCCCGCTGCCAAGTTGAGCCGCAAAGGTGAGTCGGAATCATGTACCAGCCATAAACCGCGCCGCCACCACGATCCGCCTGCATTGCGCCTTTCAGAGCACCGACCTAAGCCCGTGCCGGGTGCGTCGCACGCGCTGAATCCGTCTAGTTATCGCAACCATACAACTGCGGTCTTCGATCGAGACTTGGTGCGCGGATGGAATGGATTCGCGGACCTGCTCCAACCCGGCGACAAGGCGAAAGTGCACGGCCCCGCCCCTGATCCGACGAGTAGCGCAGGAAACCGGTCATGTTTGGCCATCTTGCTATTGCACCGCGACGTGCGTTCCTCCGTTTGATGACTCTTTGTATGGCACCGCCTTCATGGAACCTGCGCGCGTTTGTCAACAGCGGAGCCGCGCCGAAATTGTATGCTATCTCCTAGCGAAACCTCATCTCGCGAACTGTCTGGCGTCAGGCCGAATCGTGGCGTCTTCCGACGCTGGAACCCGCCTCGCGAACGATGCACCTGACAGGTTAGGGCCGCTATGCGGCGGGTCCCGTTTTGCGGTGAAAAGGGGTGTATTTCCTGCAATCCGGGAGCGCCAGCCGTTTCGCGCGCCCGCCGGGTGCCCGCCGGAGCCGATACCGCGTGCAGGGCGCGGGCAGGCCACCCCGGCTTCGTCAGCCCCCTTCAGCGCCGGCCGCGTATTGCCGTGGCGGCACCCGCCGCCCCGCCCGCACTTCACCACGACGGTGAACATGACGCTCCTGCAAGGGCACCCCGACCACCTCGCGGTCGCGTTCCACCCGCACGGCTACTGCTATCTGTGGCGCACGGACCTGCTGTGGATGCACGCCATGTCCGACGCCATGATCGCGTTCTCGTACTTCTTCATCGGGCTGGGGCTGCTCGTCTTCGTGCGGCGCGGGCGGCGCGACCTGCCGTTCCAGAAGATCTTCCTGGCGTTCGGCACCTTCATCGTGGCCTGCGGGGCCACGCACGTCATCGACATCTGGACCATCTGGGTGCCGGCGTACTGGATCGCCGGGATGGTGAAGCTGGTGACCGCGGGCGCGTCGGTGGCCACCGCGGCGGCGCTGCCCATGCTCATTCCCCGCGCGCTCCAGACGCTGCGCGCGGCCAAGCACGGAGAGCGCAACCGCGAGGAGCTGCGGACGGCGTACGCCACGCTGGAGCTGCGCAACGCGGAGCTGCGCGAAGCCAACGAGGCGCTGGAGGCCGAGGTGCAGGAGCGGCGCCGGGCCGAGCAGGAGGCACGCGGCCTGGCGGCCATCGTCGAGTCGTCGGACGACGCGATCTTCGGGCGTGACCTGGAGATGCGGGTGACGAGCTGGAACGCGGGGGCGGAGCGCCTCTTCGGCTTCACGGCCGCCGAGGTCCTGGGTGCGCGGCTGTGGGACCTGGTGCCGCCGGACCAGGCGGGCGAGACCCGGGCGTACCGCGACCGGGTGAAGGCGGGCGAGCGCATCCGCGCGTTCGAGACGGAGCGGTTCACCAAGTCCGGGCGGCGGGTGAGCGTCTCGCTGACGCTGTCGCCCCTGTTCGACGAGGACGAGCGCGTGGTGGGCGTGGCCACCATCGCCCGCGACATCACCGAGCAGAAGCAGCTCGCGGAGCAGCTGCGGCAGTCGCAGCGGCTGGAGGCGGTGGGCAAGCTGGCGGGCGGCGTGGCGCACGACTTCAACAACCTGCTCACCGTGATCCGCGGCAACGCGGCCTTCCTCCAGGCCGACCTGCCGGAAGACGACCCGCGGCGCCCGGACGTGGGCGAGGTGATCCAGGCGGCCGACCGGGCGGCGGAGCTCACGCGGCAGCTGCTGGCGTTCAGCCGGCGGCAGATCCTGGAGCCGCGCGACCTGGAGCTGAACGACGTGGTTCTCTCCACCGACCGGCTGCTCCGGCGGCTGATCGGGAAGGACGTGGAGGTGGTGACCCTGCTGGACCCCGGTGGCGCCCCGGCGCGGGTGGACCCGGGGCAGATGGAGCAAGTGCTGCTGAACCTGGCGCTCAACGCCCGCGACGCCATGCCCGACGGCGGGCGGCTCACCATCAGCACGGCGGCGGTGGACGTGGGGCCCGGCCACCCGGATGCGCCGGTGGTACGGCCGGGCCCCTACTCCGTGATCGAGGTGTCGGACACGGGCGTGGGCATGACGGAGGAGGTGCGCGAGCAGGTTTTCGAGCCGTACTTCACCACCAAGCCGCGCGGCAAGGGCACGGGCCTGGGGCTATCGATGGTGCACGGGATCGTGCAGCAGAGCGGCGGGCACATCGTGGTGGACAGCGAGCCGGGCGGCGGCGCGCGCTTCCGCGTCTTCTTCCCGCGGCTGCCCCGGCCGGCGGCACCGCACTCCCCCGCCCTGGCGGCGGAGGCGGACCGCGCCCGGGGCGGGACGGAGACGGTGCTGCTGGTGGAGGACGAGGACGCCGTGCGCCTCCTCGCCCGGCGGACGCTGGTGCGGGCCGGGTACACGGTGGCGGAGGCGAGGAACGGCCAGGAGGGGCTGCGGGTGTGGACCGAGTGCGCCGGGGCCGTCGACCTGGTGGTCGCGGACCTGGAGATGCCGCTGATGGGCGGGCGCGAGATGGTGCACGAGATCCTGCGGCAGCGGCCCGGCGTGAAGATCCTGTACATCTCCGGCTACACCGAGGAGAGCGCCATGCGTGGCGGGGAACGCGAGAACGGCTCGGCGTTCGTCGCCAAGCCGTTCTCGCCCGAGGCGCTGGCCGCCGCCGTCCGCCGCCAGCTCGACGCGCGGAACCCGTAGCGCGACCCGTCTGCGCCTTGTCCACCGCCGCAAATCGCCGGTGCGCCTTCCCAGCGAGGGCGCACCGGCGATTCGCATCTCCCGGCCGAAATCCATCTGCATCTAAGGTCGTGCGCTGCCAGGAATCCACCGATCTACGTCAGCCCGAAGTCACGGGAGATGCCATGCGTCCGGCGTTCCATCTGCCAATCACCGCATGAAATACGAGATCCGGGAGAATCGGTGCGGCCAGCATCGCCCTAGCGGCTGAAGCCGCGGGGCTACGACAGTGCGGAGCCTCCCCCGTGGGCCGCTACCGATGGTCCGAACCGCTTCGGCGAGACTCCGCGAAGGCAAGCCGGTCTACCCGGATTCCGTTATGATGCGCCCGGTCACTGCTGCGGCCGTGCGGTGGGGCGGCCCCCGTCCGCGAGGTGCTGCTCGGCGCGCGTGCGGTCCGGCGAGGGGGCGAGGGTGCGCAGCGTCTCGTCGTATGCGGCGCGGACGCCGGGGTCGCGGAGGCAGCCGGCGGGCGCGGCGAGGAGCACGCTCGCCCGGTCGGCCGGCGAGCGGAGCGCGCGCGCGGCACGGATCGCATCGGCCTGCATGACGAGCGGCGCCGGCCGCGCGAAGAGGCCGAACAGCACGCGCACCTTCTGGTCTTCGGTGGGCAGCGTGCGCCAGGCGCGCAGGAAGGCTTCGCGGCCGCGGGGCAGGCTCAGGCCGGGAAGCCACGCGAAGGTGCGGAGCAGGTCCACGCGCATCTCCGGGTCGGCCACGCGCGGCACGGCGGCGGCCGCGACGGGCAGGCGCATCGCAGCCATGGCAGGCACGTTTCGCACGTGGTCGCCCTCGACCGCGCTCCGCACGACCGATGCGAACGCGGGCCCGCTGCCCAGCACGCGCCCGGCCTCGCGCAGCACGCGCTCCGCGTCGCGCGGCACCAGCGCGGGGTCGTCCAGCAGCATCGCGTATTCGTTCGCGCGGCGGCCTGCCACCGAGTCAGTGCGGATGGTCTCCAGCACACGCGGAAGGCCCAGCTCGGCGCGCTTCCGCAGCAGCAGTGCGCGGTCGCCCAGGCCGGAGCTCCGGTACTCGCCGGTGAGCAGGCGCCGCACCCACGCTCGCGCCTGGTCGTCGAACGCGTGGGCCTGGCCGTTCACGCGGAAGTCGCGCTCCACGGCCCCGTCCGTCCCGGCGCGCCACGACATCTGCACCGTCGCGCCGTCGGGCGTCATCTGGCGCAGCCACACGCGCTGGCCCGGCCCCAGCGCCACCACGTCGGAGCGGTCGGCGGAGAGCTCGGCGTCCGCCGGAACGTCCAGCGAGGTGAAGTTGCCCTGCGTGTCGTAGGACCGCTGCTGGCTGGAGTGCTGGAACTGCGCCCCCGCGGCGTCCGGCCAGCACACCGCCGCCAGCGCGGCGAACGCGACGACTGCTGCCCGATTGCGCATCATCGGCACCTCCCCGGAAGGATGTTCTCGGAAGAATCGGTAGATGGATTCGGTGGGACGGAGGATGTCATGCGCCCGGGGCGCTGCCGGCCAGGCGGGCTTCCGCGCGGCTGCGGTCCGGCCCGCGCGAGAGCGTGCCCAGCGTCGCGGCATAGGCCGCGCGGACGGACGGGTCGCGCAGCGCGTCCGCCGGCACCGCCATCAGCACCGCCGCCCGCGCGGCGGGCGATGCGAGCCGCTGGGCGCCCAGGACGATGCCGGCCTGCTCTTCGGGAAGACGCCCGTCCGCCCGGAGAGCCTCGCCCAGGACGTCGGCGCGCTCGGAGTCCAGCTCCAGCGTGCCCACCGCGGCGAAAAAGGAGGCCCGTGCGCTGTCCGAGAGCAGCGCGTGGTGCGCCCTGGCGGCGGCGCGGAGCACACCCGCCTTCTCCTCGCCGGGCGGAAGGCGGCCGGCCGCCTCCAGCGCCACCATGCGCTTGGAGTCCGGGAACCACGGCGAACCGGCGCCCACCAGCCGCTCCAGGAGGTATGCGAACGCCCGCGGCTTGGTCAGGCGCCCTTCCGCCATCCGCAGACCTCGCGCGAAGTCGGCCGCGGAAACCGTGGTGTCGAGCAGCGCCGTCACGAACATCTGGGACTGGTCGAAGGACGACGTGTCGCGCGCCGCCTCGGCCAGCACGCCGTCGAAGCCGAGGCGGGCGACGGCGTGCTCCATCCTCAGCCAGTCGCCGATGCCGGCCTTGGCGAGCGCCGCCGGGAGGAACTCCGCGAGCCAGCCCGCGGCCTCGGCGATGGGGCGGCGGGTCCCGTTCACGCGGAACGTCCGCAGCACCTCGCGCGACGGGCCGTCGCGGAACTCGATCTGCCGCGTGCTGCCGTCGGGCATCAGCTCCGTGAACACCAGCACGGCCTCTTCCGACATCCGCACCACGTCGCGGCCGTCGGGCGACAGCTCGGCGTCGCCGTTCACGGTGAAGAAGGTGCCGTGCCCGCTGTCGTCGTACGACATCTCGCCGCCGGACGAGTAGGCCACCACCTGCGCGCCCGCGCCGTTCGCCGCCGCCAGGGCGAGCAGCACCACCGGAAATCCGAGCCGCATCTTCGTCATCGTCCCTCCGCTGCCGGGGTGGAAGCTCGCCGGGCGCGGGCCGCGCGGCGAAGGTGAAGCACAGTCACCGGTTGCGCAGCACGTTCGCGAGCCACGCTCGGGCCGCCGGGCCGAACTCCGCCGCGGTGCCGTTCACGCGGTACACGTAGCGCGGCTGGCCGTCCGGAGCGGGCAGCGCGACCAGGCTGCGCGTGGTGGAGCCGACCGTCTCACGCACGTCCAGCCATCCTCCCGGGCGAAGGGCTGCCACCTCTCCGCGCCCCGGCGCCAGCAGCACTCCGCGCGCGTCCACCAGCCTTCGCGTCCCGTCCGAGGTGCTCACCCAACCGCCGGACCTGAAATCCTCCCATTCTTGCCCCGGCGCCACTGGCTTCGCGACCGGCGCAGCGGCTTCCGGCGGCGGCGCGGGCGCAGAGGACGACACGCTTCCCTGCCCGCCCGCCAACGGCGCCGCTCCGTCCGCCGGCACGCCGTCCGTCCGGCTGGACGTCGCGTCGGATGATCGCGCCGGGAGGGTCGATGCCGGGATAATGGTCGATGCCGGGATAGACGACGCGGATCCGGCCGACGGCGGGTTGGACGATCGAGATGCGGCCTCTGACGCCAAACCGTAGTCGTCCGATCGCGCGCTACGGTCGGCCCTCGGCGGGTGCGCGGCGGTCGCGGGCCCGGCAGGTCCCGGCGGGTGCGGGAGAAGGGCAGACGGGCGGGAGATGCGGGAAGCGGCGCGCACGTCCGCCGGCTTCAGCGCAGCGACGGGGACGGCCGCGGCGAGGCTCGCCGCCAGCGCCAGCGAAGGCGTCCGCCGTCCGGGGTGCGCGCGGCGGCGGACGGCGAGGATTGCGTCGACGCGGGCGGAGATGCGGGCACGACGGGCCATGGCGAGCGCGGCGACGGGGGCGCGGCGGCCGGCGAGCGCGCGGGCCACGTCCAGCAGGTGCGCGGCGTATGCGGACGGCCGCGTGCCCAGCGCGAGCACCGCGTCGTCGCAGGCGCGCTCGCTCTCTTCCGCCAGGGCGCGCGCGGCCATCCACGCCAGCGGGTCGAACCAGTGCAGCGCCACCACCGCGTGCGCCATCCACCGCGTCAGCACGTCGCGGCGGCGGACGTGGGCGAGCTCGTGCGCCAGCACCACGCGCCGCCGCTCGGCGCACCACGCGTCGCACCCGCCGGGGAGGAGGAGGACGGGCCGGAGCGTGCCCCACGTCATCGGCACTGCCGCGTCATCGAGCCGAAGCAGCGTCACCTTCCGCCGCACGCCGAGCCGCCGCGCCACGTCGGCCGACAGCGCCAACCATGCATCGTCCGTCACCGCCACCGCCCGCCGTCGCATCTGCCGGAGCGCCCACGCTCCCCCGGCCAGCCAGGCGAATACCGCCGCGCATCCCGCTCCCCACACCAGTAGCACGACGACGCTCCACGGCACCTCCACCGGCTGCTCGCAGGCGAGGACGAGGTCCGATCTGGACCGCGTCGAGCCGCACCCTGTCGCCCCGTCCGCCTCGTGCCTGTCCACCAGCATCACGACGGTCTTCATCTCACGCCCTGCAGCCGCATTCGGTGCAAGCGCGGCGGCGGCGGGGATGCGGACGATGCGTGCGGCGGGGACGACGGCGGAGAGGGCGGGCAGCGCGAGCGTGGCCGAGATGGCCGCCGCCCAGGCCACGTGCCGCGACGCGGCAGACGCACGGCGAAGCGCCGCCGCCGCGAGGCCGCCAAGGGCGAGGAGCAGCGCGCCTTTCGCGGCGAGCTCCGCGAGGGCGGGCGTCAGCACGTCCGCGGCCGGAAACGCGATCATCGCCCCTCCTTCCGCGCCTGGTCGATGAGCGCGGCCAGGCGGTCCAGCTCGTCCGGGGCGATATCCTCGTCTTCCAGCAGCGCGTGCACCACCTGCTCGGGGCTGCCGTTGAAGAACGTGCGCAGCAGGTGGTGGAGCGCCGTGGAGCGCGCCCGGTCCGGCGGCGTGGTGGGGAGGTAGACGTAACGCTTTCCGTCCATGTCGTGCGCCAGCAGGCCCTTCTCCTCCAGCAGGCGCAGGGCGGCGCGCACGGCGGAGTACGTGGGCGGGTCCGGCAGGTCCGCCAGCACCTCCTGCGCGCTCGCGCGCCCGCGGCGGTACACGATGTCCATCACCTGCCGTTCGCGGCGGCTGAGCTGGCTCGGAGCTGGCGAGACTGGCATGGGGCATCCCGTGCGGGTGGGACCATCTGCTGAAAAAACTGCACGTGCTGAATATTCAGCACGCCCCCGCTTCCGTCAAGACTTTTCTTCACGAGCGTTCCCGGAGCCTTCGATTACCGTCTGCCGACGCTCGACCTCCGTTCACCCGCTGGCCGCCGATCGAGCTTCTCCCGATTCGCGGTCCGCGTCGGGACTGGAGATGCACGCCGAGCCGGCGGATGCACGCATTGTCTCGCCATCGCTCCGCGGCTGCCGCACGCTCCACCCGCGCGCCGCTGACCACGTCGGACGCTGTGCATCTCCCGAAAACACGACGGGCGCGGCAGATGGATGCCGCGCCCGTCGTGTTTTTCCGTTCTCCGCCACCCGATCCAGCCGGACCGAGGCGCCGGGATGGTACGGGCGCCCGTTAGCGCGCGATGTACGGCTGGAAGAATGTCCAGATGTCGCGCCACATCGCGGGTGTGATGTCGTGCGCCACGCCGGGATAGGTGCGGAAGACGGCGCGCGGGAGAACCGGCCGGTATAGCGCCTCCGCGGCGGGCCAGCGAGCCACCGGCGTCGCTCCGAAACGCAGCACCTCCGCCCGCTCGCGGGGATCGTAGCTGTCGTCGTACGGCACCGAATCGTTCGTGTCGTCCGAGCCGAGGAAGAGAAGAGCGGCACCTCGGCCGCCTTCGCGCGGTCGAACACGTGGCCGGAGATGGCGCGCATGTCCGCGACGCCGGCCGGGTACGTCAGCGCGTGTCCGTGGTGCGACGCGACCGGCGCCATGGGCCACGCGCCCGGCGCGCCGATGGATGCCGCCTTCACGCGCTCCGGGTGCAGCATCACGAAGCGGCTCACGAACATGCCCGCGGCGGAGTGGCCGTGCATCAGCACGCGCGGCTCGGCGGCGATCCCGTCGGCGGCCAGGCGGCGGCAGGCGTCGTCGATCATGGCGGCGAGCTGGAGGTCCGGGCGGCGGAGGGCTGGCTCCGGCGACAGCATGGCATCGCGGTCGAGCGCGTGCGTGTACACGCCGTCGCGCGACTTCGGCCGCGGGAACGCGGGCATGAGCAGGATAACGCCCTCGCGCCGGGCCGTGCGGCGAAAGAGCCCGGCCAGCTCGCGCACCCTGGCCTCGTGGACGGCGGGGTCGTCATCCACGATGCCGGTGTTGTTGGGCAGCACCAGGATCGTGCGGGTCCGCCCGAGCGCGCTGTCGGACCGCAGCGCCGGCGGCGCGTACAGGTAGTACGGCGACGAGAAGCCGTGCGCCGGGTCCGCCGCCACCCGCTCCGCCGGGGGCAGCGAGTCGGGCGCCGGAGCGGACTGCGCGCGCAGCGGCATCGCGGCGAGGGCGATCGCGGCGAGTACGGGCGCTCCGCCGCGGATCGCACGCGCGGTGAAGTCTCTATTCGGGTTCATCTGCAGGTCGTATGTCGGATGCACACGGAACATCGGAAGGTCGGACGCCGGTGCGATACGCATCCCCCGCCGCGGCGGTTTCGCTGACGGCCGACGCATCCTCGGACGTCGTCCACGAAACGGATCGCCTCGTCCTCTGCTCCCTTGCAGCCCCGCTGACGCGCCTCGTACCGTCGGCGCCCGCGAGGCGGCCTGGGTGCGGTGTCGGCCGCGGTCATTCACGGGCCGCTCGCTGCCATCTACCTCTTCGATCACCACCCCTGCTCGTCCCCGCCGTCATTCGTCCCGCATCACACGCCCCTGAGCCAGCTCCCCGTCCGCTCGTCCCTCCCACACGCGGTTCGCCACGCCACAGACGCTTTCCGCCACTTCACAGTTACGGCTGCGCGAGCCCCGCCGCATCCTTCACCAGCGATGAGGCGCACCGTTCCGCATCCAACCGGCCCCGAAGCCCGGCAGAAGAGAGGCTGGGCGCGGCCGAGAGCCAGCGCATTCGCCGGCCGGGCGCGCCGCGAACGAGGAATCGGAGCGGGCTACGGAACCGGCCGGTTCGAGAGGATCGATGGGACGAGGGTGCGGGGAGAAACCGGCCAGGGAGGACGAAATCGGCCGATTCGGACCATCCGCCAGCGAGAAGACGGACGACCGCGCGGATGGCGGTCGGACGGCGAGTAGGGAGAGTGGATCGCGCTCGGAGGAATCGGGGGCGAGGTGCCGGCGCCATCACCGGCTTGCAGGTGACCCAAGCGAGGGAGCGTACCATGAAGAAGCTGGAATCGCTCGACAGCGACCTGTTCCGGCCGCTCGCCGCGGCTGAGACGCTGGAGGTGGTGGGCGCGAGGGGGACGAGCGCCGTGTTCACCGGCCCCAGCCGTAGGGACGACGGCGACGGGTGGGACGGCGTGCCGCCTCCCGTCTGACGGGCGCGGCGAAGTGACCCGCTCCCGCCCGGGAGCAGCGCGGGGGTTCCCGCGATCCAGACCGATGCCCGCCGCGGAACCCCGCGCGGGCGACCCACGGAGATCCGAAGATGAGCAAGCTCGAGACGCTGGACCAGGCGCTGTTCCAGCCGCTGCCGCAGTCCGGGACGGCCACGCTGGTGGGCGCGATCAACATGACGTACCGCGGCGGGACCGTCGTCAACAAGCAGATCGTGGACGGCGACGAGACCAACGACAACTTCGTGTACTGACCACCCGCGGGAAGGCAGGCGCGGCGCCGCGCCTGCCTTCCCGCATCCCCCCATCCCCCCCGGCCCGGCCATCCGCCCATGATCGTGCTTCTCAGCCAGCAGGACTACGAGCACTCCACCGAGGACGTGCTGGACTGGATCGCTGCACTGGGCGGCCACGCGGTGCGGCTGAACGGCGAGGACGTGAACGAGGACGACCCGTTCGTGCTGGAGTGCACGGCCGACGGTGTGCGGGGCGAGCTCTCGCTGGGCGGCGTGCCCGTGCGCACGGGCGAGGCGGCGGCGGTCTGGCTGCGGCGAACGCACGCGCTGCACAACGTGGAGTTCGCGGCCGGGGTGGAGCCCCCGTCCGCAGGGCGGATGCTGCGCGGCTACCTGCTGACGGAGCTGCGCGCCACGCACCGGGCGCTGCACGCCGCGCTGGCGGGCACGCCCTGGCTCACCCGTCCGTGGCAGACCGACGTGGACAAGCTGCACACGCTCACGCTGGCCGCGCGCGCCGGGCTGGAGGTGCCCGCCACCATCGTCACCAACGACCGCGCCCGGCTGGCCGAGTTCAAGGCGCGCCATGGCCGCGTGATCACGAAGAGCGTGGGCAACGCCGTGTCGTTCGCGCTGGAGGACGGACGATACCCGCTGTACACGGCGGAGCTTTCGGACGAGGACGTGGCGGCGGCGCCCGAGCGCTTCTTCCCGTCGCTCGTGCAGGAGATGGCGGAGAAGGCCTTCGAGGTGCGCTGCTTCTACCTGGACGGGCGATGCTGGAGCATGGCGATCTTCTCGCAGCTCGATGCGCAGACGGCGGTGGACTTCCGGCGCTACAACGACGAGCGGCCCAACCGCACCGTGCCGTACCTGCTGCCGCCCGAGGTGGAATCGGCCGTGTGCTCGCTGATGCGGTCCATCCCGCTCGACACGGGCTCGCTGGACCTGGTGTGCACGCCGGAGGGCCGCCACGTCTTCCTGGAGGTCAACCCGGTCGGCCAGTTCGGGATGGTGTCTGCCCCCTGCAACTACTTCCTGGAGCGCGAGGTCGCCCGCTCCCTCATCTCCCGCGCATCGTCATGAGCCACGCCACGCCCGCGGGCCAGCCCCGCACGCTTCTGGAAGCCCTGCCCGCGCAGGTGCGCGAAGGCGGGCTCCTTCCCCTGCTCTTCTCGGTCTCGAACCGCGACGACGCGGGCCAGCCGCCCCAGCCCCGCGGCGCGCCGAGCGACGTGTACCACGCGGCCAACGCCTTCTGCGAGCACTCGCCCAAGCCGCTGACGCGCTGCTTCGCGGGGGGCTGGTGAGCGCCCCGGTCCTGCGCCTGTACGCGCAGTGCGTGCCGGTGCGCGGTGCCCGCCGCAGCACGATCTGCGACCTTCAGCGCGGGACGTACCGCCTCATCCCCAACGGGCTGTTCGACGTGCTCACGCTGCACCGCGGGAAGACGGCGGACGAGGTGAAGGCGGCGTACGCGCCGGACGAGGCGGACACCATAGACGCGTACTTCCGCTTCGTGGTGGAGAACGAGATGGGGTTCTGGACCGAGACGCCGGAGCGATTTCCCGATCTCGCCCTGTCGTGGGACGCCGCGGAGCGCATCACCAACGCGGTGATCGACGTGGGCCGCTCGTCGGCGCACGACTTCGCGTCGCTCTTCCGCCAGCTCGACGGGCTGGGGTGCAGGCACGTGCAGGTGCGGTGGTTCGCCCCGGTCTCGCCGGGCGAGGTGGATGCGGCCCTGGCCGGGGCGTCGCGCGGGCGGCAGCGCTCGGTGGAGGCGCTGGTGCCGTGGAGCGCCGAGTGGACGGACGATGCGTGCATCGCGCTCTGCGGCGGGCATCCCCGGCTGATGACGCTGTTCGTGCACTCGGCGCCCCAGGCGCGCGTGGCGGACGGGCCGGTGCACGTGCGCATCCGCTTCCGCACCGAGCGGGTGACGGGGCAGGACCACTGCGGGCAGGTGCATCCCATGTACTTCACGCCCGCCATCGGCCACTTCACCGAGTCGCAGGGCCACAACACCTGCCTCAACCGGAAGATGTCGGTAGACGAGCACGGCGAGATCCGCAACTGCCCGTCTATGCCGCGCTCGTTCGGCAATGCGCGCGGCACCACGCTGGAAGCCGCGCTGATGGAGCCCGGCTTCACCGACGCCTGGAAGGTCACGAAGGACCAGGTGGAGGTGTGCCGCGACTGCGAGTTCCGCCACGTCTGCACCGACTGCCGCGCCTTCACCCGCGACGCCGCGAACCCGCTGTCGAAGCCCGCCCGCTGCGCGTACGACCCGTACACCGCCACGTGGCCGGGGCTGGGAGACGCGCCCGCTTCCGTCGGCGTGCACGCCCCGGCCGACGCATCCGCATCTGCCCACGCATCCGCCTCCGCCGCGGCCGCCGCATGAGCGCGGGGGTGGCGGAGCGGGTGCGGGCGCGGATGCCGTTCCCGGCGTACCGGCAGCTCGACAGCATGGACTGCGGGCCCACCTGCCTGCGCATGGTCGCCCGCCACCACGGGCGCACCTGCTCGCTGGAGGAGCTGCGGGAGCGGTGCGCGCTCACCCGGCAAGGCGTGTCGATGCTGGGGATCGCCTACGCGGCGGAGAGCATCGGCTTCCGGACGCTGAGCGTGAAGACCGCGTGGGAGCAGCTCGCGGGCGAGGCGCCGCTGCCGTGCATCGCCCACTGGGGGCAGGACCACTTCGTCGTGGTGCACCGCGTTCGCCGCGGTCGAGTGCACGTGGCCGACCCGGCGCAGGGCCGCCGCGTGATCGGCCGCGACGAGTGGATGCGCGGCTGGGCCGGCATCCACGAAGACGGCCGCCGCATGGGCGCGCTCCTGCTGCTGGAGCCCACCCCCGCGTTCTACGCCGCGCGCGACGGCGAGGCGGAGCCGGGCCGGGCACGCGAGCGGCCGGCGCTGCTGCGGCCGTACCTGCGCGGCCACGGGCGCCTGTTCGCGCAGGTCGGGCTGGGCATGCTGCTCGGCAGCGGCATCTCTCTCGTCATCCCCCTGCTGGCCCAGGCGCTGGTGGACCGCGGGATCGGCGACCGCGACGTGGGGTTCGTGTGGATGCTGCTGATGGCGCAGGTGGCGCTCGTCGTGGGCCGCACCGCCATGGAGCTCATCCGCGGGCGCATCCTCTTCCACGTGGGCAGCCGCGTCTTCCTGTCGCTCACGTCGGACTTCCTGCTCAAGCTGCTGCGCCTGCCGCTGTCGTTCTTCGACACGCGCAACGCGGGCGACATCCTGCAACGCGTCAACGACCACCAGCGCATCCAGCAGTTCCTCACCGGCACCACGCTCAACGTGGTCTTCTCGCTCGTGACCTTCGCCGTCTTCTCCGCGGTGCTGGGCATCTACAGCCCGCTGGTGCTGGGCGTGTTCCTGGCCGGCAGCGCGGTGCACGCGGCGTACGTGCTGCTCTTCCTGCGCCCGCGGCGCGAGCTGGACCACCTGCGCTTCTCGGAGATGGCCCGCAGCCAGGGCGCGCTGGTGGAGCTGGTGGGCGCCATGCCCGAGGTGAAGCTCGCCAACGCCGAGCAGCAGAAGCGCTGGGCGTGGGAGCGCATCCAGGCGCGCGTCTTCCGCTTCAACCTGCGCGGGCTGGCGCTGGACCAGGCGCAGGAGGGCGGCGCCGTGCTCGTCAACGAGCTGAAGAACGCCGCCGTGCTCTTCCTCTCCGCCAGCCTGGTGGTGGACGGCAAGCTGACGCTGGGGATGCTGCTCTCGGTGCAGTACATCCTGGGCCAGCTCAGCCTTCCGCTCATGCAGCTCGTGGGCTTCGCGCACGCGGCGCAGGACGCGCGCATCAGCTTGCAGCGCCTGGCGCAGGTGCACGAGCGCGAGGACGAGGAAGACCCGGACGCCGTGCTTTCCGCCCTGCCGGCCGACGGCACGCTGGAGCTGCGCGGCGTCTCGTTCACCTATGGCGGCCCGCTGGCCGAGCCGGTGCTGCGCGGCGTGGATCTCGTGATCCCGCAGGGCAAGGTGACGGCCATCGTGGGGGCCAGCGGCAGCGGCAAGACGACGCTGCTGAAGCTGCTGGTCAAGTTCCACGAGCCCACCGCGGGGCAGATCACGGTGGGCGGCACGCGGCTGCGCGCCGTGTCCAACCGGCTGTGGCGGGACCGCTGCGGAGTGGTGATGCAGGAAGGGCAGCTCTTCTCCGACAGCGTGGCGGGCAACGTGGCCGCGGGCTGCGACGCGCCGCAGACGGAGCGGGTGCTGCACGCCGTGCGCGTGGCCAACGTGCACGGGTTCGTGGAGGCGCTGCCGCTGGCGTACAACACCCGCGTGGGCCGCGAGGGGCTGGGGATGAGCCAGGGGCAGAAGCAGCGCCTGCTCATCGCCCGCGCCGTGTACAAGGACCCCGCGTACCTGTTCTTCGACGAGGCGACGAGCGCGCTGGACGCGGAGAACGAGCGCACCATCATGGAGAACCTGGAGGAGTTCTTCCAAGGCCGGACGGTGGTGGTGATCGCGCACCGGCTGAGCACGGTGAAGAACGCGGACCAGATCGTGGTGCTCGACGCCGGCCGCGTCGTGGAGCGCGGCACCCACGCGGAGCTCACCGCGCTGTGCGGGGCGTACTGGCGGCTGGTGAAGAACCAGCTGGAGCTGGGATCGTGACGCCGCCTCCCGTTGCGCCCGCCGCGACCGTGACGCCGCACCCCGTGGGCCCGGCGCCCGGTCCGTCGCCGGAGGGCGGGATCGCGCTCGCGCCGGGGCTGGCGGTTCCCGGCACGCCGCCGCCCGCTGCCGGACGGGGCTTCCAGCTGCGGAGCGACGAGGTCGAGGAGGTGATCGGCTACGTGCCCGGGCGGCTCGTCAGATGGGGGACGGGCGCCGCGTCGCTCGTGGCCGCGGGAATGTGCGTGCTCGCCTTCGTGGTGCATTACCCGGAGGTGGTGCACGGCCGCGCGACCGTGACCACGCCCGACCCGCCGGTCCGCGTGGTCGCCCCCGCCGGCGGAGAGGTGCAGCGCCTGGCCGTGAGCGACGGCGATGCGGTGCCGGCGGATGCCTACCTCGCCGTCCTCCGCAGCGCGGCGGACTACCGCGACGTCGCCCGCGTGCAGGCGGCGCTGGACGCGATGCAGCCGGCGGTCTCGGGCGGCGCGGTCCCGGACGGCGTGAGCCTCCCGCTGAATCCGGTGCTGGGAGATGCGCAGTCCGCGTACACCGCGCTCACGCAGGCCGCCGCCGCCTACCGCGCGTTCGCGGGAGACGGGCTGTACGCCGCCCGCGCGGCGGCGCTGGACCGGGAGGCGAACGGCTACCGGGCGATGCGGTCGGCGCTCGCGGCGCGCGTGCGTCTGCTGGAGAGCGGCCGGGCGCTGGGCCTGCGCGAGCGCGACCGCGGCCGCACGCTGGCCGCCGCC
Source organism: Longimicrobiaceae bacterium (assembly GCA_035696245.1). NCBI lineage: Bacteria > Pseudomonadati > Gemmatimonadota > Longimicrobiia > Longimicrobiales > Longimicrobiaceae > Longimicrobiaceae bacterium. The sequence goes on from DASRQW010000215.1 coordinate 29,946, forward strand.
CGCGTGCTCTCGCCCGCAGACGCGGAGCGCGCCGAGGCGGAGTACGTCCAGACGGCGCAGGCGCTGGAGGCCGGCCGCGGGGAGGCGGCGGCCAACGAGGTCCGGATCGCCCAGGCCGAGCGCGCCGCGCTGGAGCTTCGCCAGGCCCGCGCGGACGAGGACGTGCGCCTGCGCCTCGCCGTCCGCGCCGCGTACGACGGGCTGCGCCAGGCCCTGCGCGCATGGGAGCAGCGATACGTGCTGCGGGCGCCCGTGGCCGGCCGCGTCTCGTTCTTCCGCCCGCTCCAGGCCGGCCGCTACCTCGCGGCGGCCGAGCCGGTGCTGGCCGTGGTCCCCGGCGGCCGCCGCCCCGCCGCCACCGTCGTCCTCTCCGCCGCCGATGCCGGCCGGGTGCGCGCGGGGCAGCGCGTGGTGCTGCGCTTCGACGCCTATCCCGCGGACACGTACGGCACCGTGGAAGGCCGCGTGGAACGCATCTCCCTCGTCCCCGACCGGCTGGACGGCGGGGAGGACCACGCCCCGGCCTACCTCGTCTCCGTCTCGCTGCCGCGCGGGCTGGCGGCCTCCGGCGGGCGCGCGCTGGACTTCCGCCAGGAGATGCAGGCCCGCGCCGACATCGTCACCGGCGACCTCCGCGTCGCCGACCGCCTCCTCGCCCGCCTCCGCCCCACGTCCGCCCGCGGGAACTGAACCCGCCCGCGCCCCTCGCTCGATCCTCCACCCACCCACACAACCTAACCATATGTAGGGGTGCGATTTATCGCATCCGCCCCTTCCGTATGCTCGATATATCCGACCCGCGACCCTGATCCGCCGTCCCCGCTCCGCATCTCCCGACCCATCTCCGACATGCCAGCGGACCCCGCCGTGGCTGCCGCGTCGCCAGCATGGTAAGGCCATCCGTCAGCCAAGACGCGATGACGGGAGCCCCGGCGATCGGGCGAGGGTGACGGTATGGAGATGATCTCGCGCACGGCTGGCGGATGGACCGTCGAGAAATTCCGGGCCGGGTTGGTAGATGCGATGGATGATGAAAAGCCGGGCCGCGGATGACTCCCGCGGCCCGGCTTTCTCGCGTCGCCTTCGTCCCCCGGAATTCGCCTCAGCGGCGCGGTGCCGGGACGAACTTCTGCGTGCGCCAGTCGAGGATCTCGGCCGTGTAGACCTCGCCGTGCGGGCCGACGGCGAGGCCGTGCACGAGGTCCATCTGCCCGGACGCCTTGCCCGTGCGGCCGAACGCGCCGAGGACGCGGCCCTGCAGGTCCATCTCCAGCACGCGGCCGTTCGCGCCGTCCGCCACGAACAGACGGCGCCCGTCGGGCGAGAGGTCGAGCCAGGCGGGCTTGCCCACGCCGCCCCACTGCGCCAGGAAGCGCCCATCCGCATCGAACACTTGGATGCGCCCGTTCTCGCGGTCCGCCACGATCACGCGGCCGCTCGCGTCGATCACGACCGAGTGCGGGACGTTGAACTCGCCTGGCCCGGTGCCCTTCGTGCCCCACGCGAGCAGGAACCGTCCGTCGCGGTCCAGCTTCACCACGCGCGAGTTGCCGTAGCCGTCCGCGACGTAGATGTCGCCGTTGGGCGCGACGGCCACGTCGGTGGGACGGTTGAAGAGCATCTCGCCGTAGTAGAGCGAGTCGCCGGACTTGCCGCGGCGGCCCAGCACCATCCGCACGTGCCCGGCGGGATCCAGCTTCAGGACGTGGTGCGTCTCGTCGTCGGTCAGCCAGATGTTGCCGCCCGCGTCCACCCGCACGCCGTGCGGGTGCGTCACCAGCCCCTCCGCGTACGAGCGCACGAACCGCCCGGCCGCGTCGAACTCCGCCAGCGGCTGCGCGCCGCGGTGGAAGACGAACAGGTGCCCGTCCGGCGTCGCCTCCACACTCGACACCTCGCCGAAGTTCAGCGACGGCGGCAGCGTCGGGAAGCCGGGCACCGGCCGATAATCCAGCGCGGGAACGCTGTCGGCAGCCGGCGTCGTGTCAGCCGGGACCGGGCGTGCTGGCGCCGGAGCGGCGGAAAGAGCGAGGATCAGGAGCGGGATCATCTATCTGCTTGCGACGATAGGGTTTGGGGTGGCGGAGGGGGTGCCCCCTCCCCCAACCCCTCCCCCGCAAGCGGGAGAGGGGAGCTTGTTCCACGGTGGAGGCGGCGGTGTGCGCGGACCGGGCCTCGGGCGGGCGACGGGTGCATCGTCGTGAGAGGCAGCCGGAAGGCGGCGTCGTGACCACGACACGGCGTTTAGCGGGATGCGCGGAGTTTACCGATCCTCGCTAAACCAATCGCCCGCAAGCAGTTCTCCCCTCTCCCGCTTGCGGGGGAGGGGCCGGGGGAGGGGGCACCTCCAGCCCGCGCCGCATCTTCCGCCCCGCATCTGATGAAGATGAATCCCCGAACGGAGCCCCGGTACACTGAGAACCCCGTCCGCTCGTCATCTACCGTGTCCTGCCCCGCTCACTCCGCGAGCGCCGGTAGCGCGGGCAGCGCCGGGACGCGGTCGATGTGGCGGATGATGAGGAAGAAGGAGATCGCGCCCAGCGGCCCCATCAGCCCCACCAGCAGGTAGACCGGCGTGTACGAGTAGTGGTCCACCAGGTAGCCAACCAGCAGCGTGAAGAGCATGCTCGCGATGCCGGCCGCCGTCCCGCCGATGCCCGCCACCGAGCCCACGTCCTGCCGCGGGAAGCAGTCCGACGGGATGGTGATGAGGTTCACGTTCCAGCTCTGGAAGGCGAAGGCGATGATGCTCACGCCCGCCAGCACGCCGAAGTTGCCGGACGAACTCACCACCGTCGCGACGCCCAGAGGCAGCAGGAACGCGCTGGTGATCATCACCACGCGGCGCGCGCGGTCCACCGCCCAGCCGCGGCGAATGAGCAGGCTGCTGATGGCGCCGCCGGACAGGTTGCCCACGTCGGCCCACAGGAACGGGATCCACGCCAGCAGGCCGATGAGCGCCAGGCTGAAGCCGCGCGCGTTCTTGAGGTAGTTGGGCAGCCACGAGATGAGGAACCACCAGACCGGGTCGGTGAAGAAGCGCGCGGCGATCATCGCCCACACCTGCCGGTGGCGGAAGAGGCCCAGCCAGGTGTGCCGCGGCCCCGCGGCCCCGCCGTCCTGCGGCTGGTCGCTCATGATCAGCGCACGCTCCTCGTCCGAGAGCGTGGGGTGCTTCGCGGGCGTGTGGTAGAAGAAGAACCACAGCAGCATCACCAGGATGGACAGCGCCGCGCCGATGAAGAAGGCGTAGTGCCAGCCGAAGGTGAGCGCCACGTACACGATCACCGGCGGCGCGACCACCGCGCCGATGCTGGCGCCGCTGTTGAAGATCGCCATCGCGAAGGCGCGCTCGCGCACCGGGAACCACTCCGCGACCGACTTGGCCGCGCCGGGCCAGTTGCCGCCCTCGCCGATGCCCAGGAGGAAGCGGAACGCGGCGAGCTGCACGGCGCTGCGGGCCGCGGCGTGCAGCATGGACGCGACCGTCCAGATGCCCACGAAGAGCATGAAGCCCACGCGCGTGCCCACCTTGTCCAGGATGCGCCCGGAGATGGACTGCGAGATGGTGTACGCCAGCAGGAACATGGTGACCACGCGCGAATAGCTCACGTTGGTCATGTGGAACTGCTCCATGATCGTCGGCGCCAGCACCGACAGGGTCATGCGGTCTACGTAGTTGACCACCGTGACCAGGAAGATCATCCCGATCATCAGCCAGCGCAGGCCCTTGAACCGCCCCGCGGGCGACGCTCCCGCGCCGGTGGACGCGTGGCCGCGGGCGGCCTGGGCCGTGCTCGTCGTTCTCGCCATCTCGCTCCGTGGATCTCCGCCGCGGGGGCGGGTGTGGATGCGCGCGGGCGCCGCGTCCGCCGTCGTTTGGCCGACGGACGGGCGCCGCGGTTGTCGCTAGATGAAGTACGCGCCGCCGTTGATCTCCAGCGACTCACCGTTCACGTACGACGAGGCGTCGGAGGCCAGGAAGAGCACGGCGTTCGCCACGTCGCCCGCCTCGCCCTCGCGGCCGGCGGCGGTGCGCGAGGCGACCACCTGCCGTACCTCCGGCTTGGTGAAGGTGTCGTGGAACGTGGTGTTGATCATCCCCGGCGACACGGCGTTCACGCGGATCTTGCGCGGCGCCAGCTCCTTGGCCAGCCCGCGCGTGAGCGTGAGCACGCCGCCCTTCGCGGCCGAGTACGCCAGCGCGCCGCCCCCGCCGCCGTCGCGCGCCGCGAGCGACGAGACGTTGACGATGGCGCCGCCGTCGGCGAAGTGCGGGAGCGCGGCCTGCACGGCCAGGAAGACGCTCTTGAGGTTGAGGTCCATCACCGCGTCCCAGAACGCCTCGTCCATCTCGTCGATCTTCTTGCGGGCCAGGATGCCGCCCGCGTTGTTGACGAGGACGTCGATCCGCCCGCCGAACGCCGCCAGCGTCTCGTCCACCAGGTGCTTCACGCCCTGGGCCGTGCTCACGTCCGCCTGCACGGCGACGGCCTTGCCGCCCGCCGCCGTGACCTCGCCCGCCAGCGAGTTGGCGCGGCCGGCGCTGCTGTTGTAGTTGACGACGACGGCCGCGCCGCTCTCCGCCAGCTTCCGTACCACCGCCGCGCCGATGTCGCGCGCGCCGCCGGTGACGATCGCCACCTTCCCGTTCAGGTCCACTCGCATCTCTTTCCCTTCCACGAAATGTCGATAGATGTCGTAATCCCGTCCGCTCCCGTGCGCCTCAGCGAGGCGCCTGGAGACCCTGGACGGAGTAGTTGCCGGTCCACTCGTACGTCTGCCCCCCGAAGGCCACGCGGTGCCGCGCGGTATCCGACGCGGGGCCGTTGCTCACCATCACCGTCCAGCGCAGGCCGTCCTTGCCCGTCACCTCCACCACGCTGGCCTCATCGCTCTGGCCGATCACGCGGACGGACTGGATGCTGGGCCGTGCATCTGCCGAACGCTCCTCCAGCTCGCTGAAGAAGCCGTGCGGCTCGATGGCGCTGGCGAAGAGCTGGTCGCCCGCCCGGCGCCGGAGGATCATCGCCGGCTCCTGGATCAGGTTGAAGCTCGGGTCGCCCGCCCCCGTCCGCGCGAAGATCACCTGGGTAGACGGCGCGCCCGCGGTGGTCACCGAGTAGTAGCGGTGCCCGTCCAGCCAGGTCATGCGGACGACGGAGTCGGTGGATGCGGACGCCTCGTTCCACAGGTGCTGGTATCCCGCCGCGGTGCCCAGCGCGTCCTGCCGCGCCGTGTGCGCCTCGTACTTCACGTTCGAGGCGACGAGCTGCCCGCGGAAATGCACGGGATAGTCGTACGTGTGCTGCGCCGCGCTCTTGAGGCGGTACAGGTCGAGCACCACGGGGTACGGCAGCCGCGCGTCTCGAACGAGCAGCATGGTCCGCTGCATGGAGACGCCGGGGTAGAAGCCGTCGGCCTTCGCGCTCATCGCCTGCGCCGCGGGGTTCCGCGCGTCGAAGAAGTGGCGCGTGGCCCACTTCTCCTCGTCCGCCCTGTAGCTGCCCGCGCTCTGCGACTGCCCGTCCACCGTCACCGTGTTGTGGGCGATGGTCTGCTTGGCGTACGAGTCGTTCTCGGGCAGGTACCGGCCGCCGAACTTGGGCTCGATGTTGATCCACCGGCTGAACCCGTAGTCCGGCACCACCTCGTTGCCGCCGTCGAAGAAGATGAAGTGCAGCTTGTCGAAGTGGCCGTGACCCTGGCCGTGCACGCCGTACTTCATCAGCAGCATGGTGGCGTCGGTGCCCTCGCCGGAGCGGAGGATGCCCAGGCCGCCGCGCGCGCCGTCGGCCCCGTCCGTGAACTCCACGCTGCCCCAGCGGGCCTTCGGCGTTCCCGCGTGCGCCGCCATGTCGCGGGCGACCTTCAGGCCCGCTCCGTTGAGGATCACGTCGCCCTGCATGGCCGCGGCGGCGAGCAGGCTCTCGTCCGCGCCGTACTGGCCGTAGCCGAGATCGACCGCCACCGTCGCCTCGGGCGAGGTCACGTCCATCGTGCGCGAGGCGTCGTTGATGGGCGCGAAGACGCCGTTCGGAAACGTGGTCTGCATGGCCGAGTACAGGGCCTTCTTCAGGATCCCGCCGCGGTAGGCGTAGATGCCCACCTGCGGCTGGTTGCGCTGCACCGCGTCCGCGAGCTGGAAGAACGGGAGCAGGG
>DASRQW010000216.1 GCA_035696245.1 Longimicrobiaceae bacterium
CGGCATCACCCCCACCACCGTCCGCGGCGCCCCGCCTATGCTCAAGCGGCTGCCGATGATGGTGCGGCTGCCGCCCAGCTCCTGCCACAGCCCGTAGCTGATCACCGCCACCGGCTCCGCGCCCGGCCGGTCGTCGCCCGGCTGAAAGCCGCGGCCCACCAGCGGCGCCGCGCCCAGCACCGAGAACAGCTCGGCTGACGAGGAGATGCCGGGCAGCAGGCGCGCCGGCCCGCCGCCCTGCTCCAGCGTCACGTCGTTCGTGCGGTACGCCGCCACCTGGCCGAAGCCGTCGAAGCGCCCCCGCAGCATCAGGAACTCGCGCTCCGACCAGTCGAACGTGTTCCAGAAGACGGCCACGCTCTTCTCGTCGCGGTAGGGGAGGGGATCGAGCAGCAGGGCCTTCACCAGGCTGTAGACGGCCGCCGTGCCGCCCACGCCCAGCGCCAGGGTGAGCACCGCGAGCAGCGCGTACGTGGGCCGTATTCGCAGCCGCCGGGCGGCGAAGCGCACGTCCATGATCCAGCTTTCCAGCATGGGACCTCCGGGCTGAAGTCGGTTTGCCTGCGGCTCGAATCCGTTCCACCCCCGCCACCAGCTGCGCCGCAGCAGCGCCGGCACCGAGCCCGCCGCCTGCCGCCACAGCCACGCGCCCGCCGCGAATCTCCCGTCCCGCTCGCGGCGCGTGCCCGCTTCCGCGCGCAGGTCCGCCAGCACCTCGTCGCGCTCGGCGGAGGGGAGCAGGGTACGCATCACGGCGAGGGGGAGGGGGAGACCATCGCGGCGGGCGTGGGGTGCGCTCATGGCGGCCATTCTACATTGTAGAAATCGGGAGCGCCAGGCGGCGCCCGGCAGGGGTGTTCGGCGATGTGATGCGGCTCGTGGCGAAAAGGTTTGCTCCGCGTCCGCGCATCGGCCGGGGCGATGCGGGCCCGGGGCGGAGCGGAAGCGCGAGGGGTGCCGCGCATCTCCCGGCAACTTGCGTGATTTTGGATGCGGTGCTATCTTCGCATCCTGTTGCACGACAGGGAGTTGGATGCGTGTTGATGGATCGGGAAAAGCGGATTTGTCAAGTGCTTGATCTGATCCGCATCAACCATTATCTTACTTCCCGTCGGACGCACCGGGGAACTACATTTTTGAGCCAACAGTTTTGAAGCGGGGGCCATTTCCGCGCCGGACGCCACGCCCTCACGGGGGAAGGCGGAAGATCGTGGAAGGGTCACCCAAACATGTTCTAACGACATGGCTTCAAAAATCCTCCCCGTTGCGCTCCGATTGGGGCCGGCCTCGCTCGCGTGGCCGGCCTTTCTCGCTTTCATAGGGTCCAGGAGAGCACTGCCGTGCCCAAGGTCCGCGTCACCCGCCGGGTGCACTTCAGCGCCGCGCACCGTCTGCACAACCCCGCCTTCTCGCAGGAAGAGAACGAGCGGCTCTTCGGCCTGTGCAACAGCCCCAACTGGCACGGCCACAACTACGAGCTGGACGTGACGGTAGAGGGCGAGCCCGATCCGGACACGGGCTACGTGGTGGACCTGGGCGTCCTGCGCGCCGAGGCCGAGGCGGTGATCCGCGACCTGGACCACCGCAACCTGAACCTCGACGTGCCGTGGCTGGCCGGCGTGCTGCCCAGCACCGAGAACCTGGTGGTCGCCCTCTGGAGCCAGATCGAGCCGCGCGTGCCCGCCGGGCGCCTGGTGCGGCTGGTGCTGTGGGAGACGCCGCGCAACTACGTGGAGTACAGCGGAGAATGACGGAGCCGATGACGGACCGCGAAGACGTCGTGCCGGGCGCGGCCGGGGCGGAGCAGGCCGAGGCCACGCCGTTCCAGCGCAACGTGCGGGAGATGCTGGGCCTGCTGGGCGAGGACCCGGACCGCCAGGGCATCCTCAAGACGCCCGAGCGCGTGGAGAAGAGCCTGCGCTGGCTCACGCGCGGCTACGGGATGTCGGTGCGCGACGTGATCGGCGACGCGGTGTTCGACGAGGACCACCACAACATGGTGCTGGTCAAGGACATCGAGATGTACTCCATGTGCGAGCACCACATGCTTCCGTTCTTCGGCAAGGTGCACGTGGCCTACATCCCCAACGGCCGCATCGTGGGCCTTTCCAAGCTCCCTCGCGTGGTGGAGGTGTTCGCGCGCCGGCTCCAGGTGCAGGAGCGGCTGACCGAGCAGATCGCTCAGGCCATCCAGGACGTGCTGCAGCCGCAGGGCGTGGCCGTGGTGATCGAGGCCGCGCACCTCTGCATGATGATGCGCGGGGTGGAGAAGCAGAACTCGAAGACCATCACCAGCGCGATGAAGGGCGTCTTCATGGACGACCTGGGTACGCGCGAGGAGTTCCTGCGCCTGTGCTCGCGGCCGAACATCTTCGGGTAGACACGCGGCTGGCGGACGGACACGAACGACGGAGCGGGCCGATGGAGGCGGACGGGGTGGAGGGGGTGCGCGGCAAGACGGTGCTGGTCACGGGCGGCTCGCGCGGCATCGGCCTCGCCGTCTCTCGCGCGCTGGTGCGCGGCGGCGCGTGGGTGGGCATGGTGGCCCGCACCCGCGACGAGCTCGCGCGCGCCGCGGCCGAAGCGGGCGGCCACGCGATCCCGGCCGACGTCTCGTCTCCCGAAGGCGTGCACGGCCTGGCCAACTACGTCGCCGAGCTGCTGGGCGACGCGCCCGACGTGATCGTCAACTGCGCAGGCGCCTTCTCGCTCGCTCCGTTCGCGGAGACCGACCCGGCGGACTTCGACCGGCAGCTGGACGCGAACCTTCGCGGGCCCTTCCTGGTCACCCGCGCCTTCCTGCCGCTCATGCTGCGCCGCCGCGACGGGCTGGTGGTCAACGTCGGCTCCGTCGCCGGCCGCACCGCGTTCCCGCGCAACGCCGCGTACTCCGCCAGCAAGTTCGGGCTGCGGGGCATGCACGAGGTGCTGCTCCAGGAGATCCGCGGCACGGGCGTTCGCGCCACGCTGGTGGAGCCCGCCGCCACCGACACGCCGCTGTGGGACCCGCTGGACCCAGACCAGGATCCGGACCTTCCCTCGCGCGCCGGGATGCTCCGGCCCGAAGACGTGGCGCGCGTGGTCCTCTTCGCCGTCTCGCAACCCCGCCACGTGGAGATCCCCGTGGTGGCCGTGCAGGCGGCAGGCTGAGCCCATGTACCTGATCAGCGTCAAGGCGCACTACGACTCCGCGCACTTCCTCCGCAGCTACAAGGGCAAGTGCGAGAAGCTGCACGGCCACCGCTATGAGGTGGAGGCCGCCCTGGCCTTCGACGCCCTGGGCGAGGGCGGCATGGCGTACGACTTCACCGAGGCTAAGCTGCACCTGCGCGCCATCGCCGACCACCTGGACCACGAGAACATCAACGACCTGCCGCCCTTCACCGAGATCGAGCCCAGCGCCGAGAACCAGGCCC
>DASRQW010000217.1 GCA_035696245.1 Longimicrobiaceae bacterium
ACCAGTCGATCCCGATCTCGCGTGCTCATCTTTAGCATCTCCTCGCTCCGTCGCAGGTTTCCACTCCAGTGTGGGCGAACCTGTCCCGAAGGAGGACATTTCTATATCAACCAACCCGGACATTTCTATATCAAGACTACATTCCCGGCCGCACGAGCCTTCCCGCGCGGCGGCGCGGAAGTTACATCTCCCGGAGCGCCGCATCATCCTGGCAAGTGCACACCGGAAGACGAAACAGGGAGCCGAATGGCCGCAGACAAACCGTCGCTGACGCGTGAGCTGTTCGGCGGCGACATCGACGACGCGATCCTCTTCCCGTACCCGCGCATCTCGCCAGACGAGGACCGGCGCGTCACGGCGTTCATCGCCGAGCTGCGCGAGTACTGCGAGACGAAGCTGGACCGCGAGTGGATCGACGAGAACGAGCGCATCCCAGACGAGGTGATCGAGGACCTGAAGCGCATGGGCCTGTTCGGCATCTCCATCCCCGCGGAATACGGGGGGATGGGACTGTCGCAGAGCGCGTACTGCCGCGTCTTCGAGTTCGTGACGGGCTACGACGTGGGTCTCGCCATCATGCTGGGCGTGCACCTCTCCATCGGCATCAAGGGCATCCAGCTCGCCGGGAGCGAGGCGCAGAAGGCGCTCTATCTCCCGAAGGCGGCGATGGGCGAGTGGTTCGCCTCGTTCGCGCTTACGGAGCCGGAGGCGGGCAGTGACGCGGCGGGCATCAAGAGTCGCGCGGTGCTGTCGGAAGATGGGGAGCACTGGATGCTGAACGGGTCGAAGATCTGGATCGGCAACGGCTCGTTCTCGGAGGTGATCGTGGCGTTTGCGCAGACGCCGGTGGAGCGGGATGGAGAGACGACCGACCGCGTGACGGCGTTCATCCTGCGGCCCGACATGCCGGGCTTCGAGCGCGGGCCGGCGCTGCGGAAGATGGGCGCGCGCGGCAGCAACCAGGCGGAGCTGTATTTCCGCGACGTGAAGGTGCCGCGCGAGAACGTGCTGGGCGAGCCGGGCGAGGGCTTCAAGATCGCCATGCGCGTGCTCAACTCCGGCCGCCAGGGCCTCTCGGCCGGCGCGGCGGGGGGGGTCAAGCAGTGCCTGCGGATGGCGACCGCGTGGGCGAAGGAGCGCGAGCAGTTCGGCGCGCCGCTCGCCAGCTACGAGCTGATCCAGGGCAAGCTCGCGGCGACGGCGGCCGACGCGTTCACGGCCGAGAGCGTGGCGTACTTCACCACGGGCCTGAACGACCGGGGCGACGTGGACTACGCGCTGGAGTCGGCCGCAGCGAAGGTGTGGAACAGCGAGGCGCTGGACCGCGCGGTCGACGAGATGGTGCAGATCGCGGGCGGGCGCGGCTTCGTGAAGGGCTACCCGTACGAGCGGATGTACCGCGACGCGCGCATCACCCGCATCTTCGAGGGCACCAACGAGATCCTGCGCCTCTTCGTGGGGATGTCGGGCATGCAGGGCCCGGGCGAGTACCTCAAGGAGGTGGGCGCGGCGCTGCGCGAGCCCATCCGCCAGATCGGGCTGCTGACGGACTTCGCGGCCGACCGGGTGCGGCTGGCGCTGGGCGGCGGCGAGCCCGGCATAGAGGCCGAGGTGGACCCGCGGCTGCGCAAGCACTTCGACTACTTGGTGGAGCACACGCGCGACCTGCGCATCGCGGTGGAGCGGGCGCTCCGGCGGCACGGGCGGAAGATCGTGGAGCGGCAGTTCCTGGTCGCCCGCATCGCCGACATGGCCATCGAGCTGTACGTGCGCGCGGCCACGCTGTCGCGCACGCAGGCGATCCTCGCCGCGCAGAACGCGGGCGAGGCGTGGGCGCCCGCGCTCACCAGCACGCGCGTGGAACTCACGGGCGAGGGTGTGGACCGCATCCTCCGGCTGTGCGACCTGGCCTGCCAGCGCTCCGGCCTGCGCTTCCGCGCCGCCCGCGCGCAGCTCAATGACGCCCGCGACGCGCTGCTGATGGAGGTCGCGAAGGACGTCATCGACACCGCCGACGCGCCGTCCGGCCCTCGCCCGCGCCGCAAGCCGAAGGCGCCCGCGCCGAAGAAGCGCTGACGCGTGGCAGGCGACGGCGTCCCATCCGCCGCCCACTTCCGCCATGAGATCGCCCGATGGCAGACGAGGGGAGCATCCACACGGGTGCTCCCTCTTCTTCCATCACCCACCCGTGCAGAAGCTTCGCGTCATGAGTTTGGGGAGACGGACGTCCGCCGCGGAGGCATCCATCATGCAGGCGGGCGAGACGTTCGTTCGCATGTGAACTATCTGGCGGAGGTGCATCGTGCATCGTCCGTCCGAGCCGACTTCAGGGAGGGTGGGATGGCGGATACGAAGAAGCTGGATGCGGGACAGAGCGGGACGTTCTCGCTGGGCGGCGATCTGAGCGTGAACCGGCTGGGCTTCGGGGCGATGCGCATCACCGGCGAGGGCGTGTGGGGCCCGCCGCGCGACCGGCAGGAGGCGCTGGCGGTGCTGCGGCGCGTGCCGGAGCTGGGCATCGACCTGATCGACACCGCGGAGTCGTACGGCCCGCACGTGAGCGAGGAGCTGATCGCCGAGGCGCTGCATCCGTACCCCGAGGGGCTGGTGATCGCCACCAAGGGCGGGCTGGAGCGCACGGGCCCCAACGAGTGGCCGGTGAACGGCCGTCCCGAGCGGCTGCGCGAGGGGCTGGAGGGCAGCCTGCGCCGCCTGAACCTGGAGCGCATCGACCTGTGGCAGCTCCACCGCATCGACCCCGATGTGCCCGAGGACGAGCAGTTCGGCGCGATGGTGGAGTTCCAGCGCGAGGGGAAGGTGCGCCACCTGGGCCTCTCGGAGGTGACGGTGGAGCAGATCGAGCGGGCGCGGAAGCACTTCCAGGTCGTATCGGTGCAGAACCGGTACAACCTGGCGGACCGCGAGTGGGAGGGCGTGCTGGACTACTGCGAACGCGAGGGCATCGCCTTCATTCCGTGGTTCCCGCTGGCCGTGGGCAAGCTCGCCGAGGGCGGCGGGCCCGTCGCGAAGGTGGCGGAGGCGCACGGCGCAGCCCCGTCGCAGGTGGCGCTCGCGTGGCTGCTCCGCCGCTCGCCGGTGATGCTGCCCATTCCCGGCACGTCGCGCGTGAAGCACCTGGAGGAGAACGTGGCCGGCGCGGGGATCGAGCTCACGGACGAGGAGTTCGGGAGCATCTGAGGGGCGGGCCCTCACCCGGCTCGTAAAACTCGCCTGCCCTCCCCCGCAAGCGGGGGAAGGCACGCCATTGGCGCATTTCCAGGCTTGGTATGGCTCGAGTTTGCCGCCTCGCTGCTGACGCGGTGGCGGACTCGCGCTGCGCGCTGCGGAGGGGTGGAGCGAGATCGCCGCGGTCGCCCTCTTCCGGCGGCATGGCGAATCATGACGCGCAGAGATCGTGCAGCAGCAGCCCGCGCAGGCGGGCTTCGCGCCTTTGTAGCCCGCGGCTTTAGCCGCCAGGGCGACGCCGTCCGCCCCACATCTACCGAGACTGCAACAACCAGAAGCGCCGCCGATCCTCTCGCGAGGACCGGCGGCGCTTCTTCGCGCGTAATTCGTTTCTGGGCCTCGTCCTGCCGAGCCTCCGAAGAGGCTACTTCGCCTCGGGCGCCGGCTCCAGGGCGATGAAGCGGACGTCGTCCTTGGAGACGTCCTTGAGCCAGGAGATCAGCGCATCGATGGCCTCGGGCGGCTGGGTGCCGCGCGCGCCCACCATGGTGCGCACCACCCGCAGGTCGCGGCCCGTCTGCGTGTACAGGGCGCTGTAGCGGCCGAAGACGCTGTTGGCGGTCACGTTCTTGGGCAGGCTGGCGTGCCAGCCCTCGGGCAGCTTCACCAGCATCTCGGTGGTGGTCTCGAACGGCCCGATGACCGAGGCCACGTCGATGGGGAAGCGGCGCGGGCCCTTGGCCTGGCGAGCGAGCAGGTCGTTGATGAGGCCCTGCGTGGCGTAGTTGTGCAGCGGCAGCGCCAGGATCTGCGTGGCCCCGGCCGAAGACGTGGGGTGCGCGTCGCGGATCACGATGGAGATGCGCGGCTGCGCCCGCAGGTCGCGCCCGTCGAAGATCTGCAGGCTGTCGCCGGTGGCGCCCTCGAAGACGGCGTTGGCCAGCGAGCGCGTCATCTGCTCGCGCTGCTTGTCGGTGACCTTGCTGGAGAGCGCGTCGCGCATGCTGTACTGCGTGGCGCCCGCGAACAGCTGCGAGTAGCCGCCGTGGAACTCGCCGTCGGGCGTGAGCTCGCCGGCGATGCGCGTCTCGGTGCGGTTGCCGGTGGGCTCGTTGCGCGGGAAGGTGACCTCCTCACCGCGGCCGTCGGGGTGCACCACCAGGCCGAACTCGCCCTGGTAGTTGGGCACGATCTCGCCGTACGGGGTGAGGTCGGCCGTGAGGTCGAAGAACTGGTAGCCGCCGCCGGGCCTTTCCACCGCCGCGATCATGTGGTCGAAGGCGTTCACCGACGGCATGTCGCGCGCGACGCCGCCGTCGGAGCTGAGCAGCACGGGAAAGGCGGTGTAGCCCATCTTCCGCATGAGCGCCACGAAGAAGGTCGCCTTGTCCTTGCAGTCGCCATACTGCGTCTCCCACACCTGCGCGGGCAGGCGCGGCTGGTAGCCGCCGATGCCAAGCGAGAGAGACACGTAGCGGAAGTCCTGCGCGACCCAGCGGTGCACGGCGCGCAGCGAGTCCTCGCGCGTCTTCGCGTCCTTGGTCACGTCGGCCAGCTTGGCCTCGATGGCGGGCGTAAGCACGTACCGGTCGGCCGAGAGGCCGGCGTACCAGCTCGCGATCTGCTCCCACGTGACCGGCGGCGCCACGCTGAAGCTCATGTAGATGCCGTTCGAGTCGGCCGCGAAGGGCTCGGAGTCGACCTTGGGCACGTCGTGCGTCATCCACGCGTACACGCGGCGGCCGCCCACCTCGCGCGTCTGCCGCGCGAAGCTGAGGTTGCGCTCCTTGATGCGTGGCGTGACGGAGGCCGGCAGGTCCAGCAGCAGCCGCGAGCGCAGGGTGGGCTTGGCGTTGTGGATGCTCCAGGTGGCGTCCCAGTCGCCCGGCATCACCGGCTTCTGCACTTCGAGCGTGTAGCTGATGTCCACGATGGTGCCCGGCGCCACGCCGCCCAGGGAGATGCGGCGCACCTTCTCGTCGGTGAACACCGGCGCGCTCTCGGCCACGGGGGCCAGGCTCTCCTGGTCGTGCACCGGCTTGTCGCTGATCACCCGGCCGGTGGCGGCGTCGATCACGCGCGCCCAGTTCAGGCGCAGCCGCTGGCGCGACGCGTCGTAGCCGAAGCTGCGCTCGCCAAAGCCCTCCACCGCGTCCTGCGTGAGCACCTGCGCCACCGTGCGGAAGGTGCGCGTGCCGGTGCCGTCGGCCTCGAAGCGCTCCACGCCGTCGTCCAGCAGGATCACGTACGCGTCGTCGGGATAGCGGTCGGGCTTGACCGCGAGCTTGTAGATGGTGTCGTCGCGGACCGACGGATCGCCGCGCTCGGTGATGACGGGCGCCTGTGCCGCGGCCGCGGTGGCCGTGGCTGCCAGCGACAGCGCCAGCAGTGTGGTGGAGATGCGCATGCGGACTTCGCCTCGTGTGGTGCGGGTCGTAAAGGGCCGACAAAGCTAAACGTACGTCTACATTCCTACAATCGGGCGGACGCGCCGCCACCCCGCGGTGACACGCCGGGTGCCGCGCATCCGCCCGATCTTCTGTCTTCATCCGGCGGCACTCTGCCGCCGTCCATCCATCGTCCGGCTTCCCGGTGGGCAGTGCAGGCGATCCATCGCCTCCCATCCGCCGAGATCCGTCTCGAAACAACACACCGGGGGACGGGCGGACGTTGGCCGATCTGCATCTCCCGAAACCGCTTGGCCGATGCGAGCCGCCCGTCCGATCCGCCGTCCCGCATCTCCCGAATCGCGTTGGAGACGGCAGATGTGAAGCGGTCAGCGCGGGGTCGCGGCCGGGTGCCGGGAGGCGTACTGGCGCGTCCAGACGAGGACGACGCCGCACTCCGCGGTGCCCGGGCGATACTGCGGCGGTGCGTTGGAGACCGAGGTGTAGATCTCGATGCCCTCCACCTGCGACGGCAGCAGCGCGTCCAGGTCCGTCTCCGGCGAGCCGGAGAGCAGGCCGTCGATCCAGACCACCGGCACGCAGGTGCCCGCCGTCACCGCCGGGTCGGCAGAGCCGCTCGCGTCGCGCATGCGGTCCAGCACGTCGGTGCTCACCGGCGAGCCCTGCGCCCGTTGCTGCCCCGCGCTGCCCACGCCGGCCGACGCGTCCGCGCCCGCTGGAGCCGAGCCGAGCGTGGCGGACGCGGTCGTGTGACGGATGAAGCGCAGCGTTCCCGTTGCCCCGCCGCCCGCATAGCCCACCTGCACCTGCGGCACGCCGCGGAAGAGGTCGAGCGTGCGGTTGGGCCGCCGCCGCACGATGTCCGCCCGCTTCACATACACGCCGGAGCCGCGCTCGGCCCGCCGGTTGAAGTCTGCCATCGACCCCTCGCCCGCGGGACGCGAAGCCGCCGCCTTGCCCTGGCGCGCGGCGACGGCGGCTGCGAGGCGCTCGGCGGCGCTGTAGTCCGTGTTGTCCACCGGCGCGGCGGCGGGCGGGCGGGCGGCGGCGACGCGCTGGACGGGACGGGGGACGGAGAGCGCGACGGTGGCGGAGTCGCCGGACCGGACGGAGACGCGGGCGGCGTTCGGGGAGACACCCAGCGAGTCCAGCCACGGGTGCGAGAACGAGACGGTGTAGTCGCCCCCCGCCAGCCCGTCGATGCGGAAGCGGCCGTTCTCGTCGCTCACCGACGAGTACTGCGTGCCGGAGACGAAGACGCGGGCGCCGGCGAGCGGCCGTGCGGTGGCGCTGTCCAGCACCATCCCCGCGATCGCTGCACCCGCGGCCGGCTCGGTGATGGGCTCGCCGGTGCGCGTCACCACCTCGGTGACCAAGCCTTCTACCTCGCGGATGCCGGTGAGCCGCTCGCGCCCGCCGCCGGTAGCGGACGAGCCGCTGGCGATGCGCTCCACGTCGCGCGACACGGCCAGCTCGGGCGTGCGGATGCGCCAGCGCTGCACGATCCACGCGCCGTTGGGCAGCCGGCGGAACTCCACGCGCCCGCCGAGGTCCGCCGCCACGTTGCTGCGCAGGTTCACGTAGTGGTAGTCCACCCGCCGCAGCTCGCCCGTGGTGCGGTCGATCCACATCGCCCCGGCGATGTCCGGCACGCGCCGCCCGCGCACCGGCTCGAAGGCGAGGCCGACGAGGGTGGGCTCGCTGAACTGCGCCGGGGCCAGCTCGAAGCAGTGGTCCGCCAGGAACGACTCGGAGTCCAGCGTGCGCACGTCGGGTCCGTAGTACAGCGTGCCGTCGGGCACCACGCGCACGTAGCCGCGGGCCGACAGCGAGTCCGGGTCGATGCTGGCGAACGGGTGGCGGGCCACGGCGGTGCGGTCGCTGCGGCTCTCGGTGCGCACCGCCATGCTGCCGGGCGCCAGGCTGCGCGTCCACTCCGCCACGCTGTAGCGGAACGGCGACGCGGCGCCCGTCCACGCAGCGGAGTTGAACGCCTTGCGCGCCTCTTCCCACAGCGCCGCCGTCTCCGTGCCGCCGGCCGGACGCACCGCGCAGCCGCGGTCGCCGTCGGACCGCACCTGCACCGCCTCGAGGGTGAAGACGCGGGGGTTGGCCTCCAGCCGCACCTCGCGCACCTCGCCGGGCGCCAGGTCCAGCGGGGGAGAGAGCGTGCTCTCGCGGCCCACGCGCTCGGCGCGCAGCGTGTAGCGGCCGGCGCCGGGCACGTCCAGGCTGTAGCGCCCGCCGCCGTCGGTGAGCATGGCCGCGCGCTGCTTCCCCGCCGCGTCCAGCAGCACCACCAGCGTGCCCACGACCGGCCGGCCCGTGCCCGCGTCCACCACCGCGCCGCGCACCGTCTGCGCGCCCAGCGGCGCGGCGGCGAGCAGCAGGGCGAGGGCGGTCGCCTTCAGCGGTGCGCGGAGGGACATGGAAGGGCTCCTGGCGGTTCGGGACGCTTCCGGCGGAGTTGCCGGGCGGCGCTCAGGCGAGCCGGAGCGCGGAAGCGGCCGGCCGGACCCGCGGACGCCGGTTGCGCCGCGGAGAATGCGGGCGCGAGGCGGGCACGGAGTGGGAACCAGGGTACGTGCGAAGTGGAGCAGCGTTGAACCCAACGCAGCGGTAAACGTTCCGCCGCAACGCTTTCTGACGCTTGGAGAGACGCCCGGCAGGCTTCAGGGACGGGCGGTTGAAACCGCGGCAACGACTGCGCAAAGTCCCGCTTGGCACTCCACAGCCGCGGTCGACCTCTCAATCGTTCAAAAGGCTACAGTCTGAACCACTTGCCCGGAATTCCTCAAATCCGTTGCGTGGTCAGCAGGGCTGAAGTCGTATACTCCTCTCCAGACCAGGTTCTACCCACCGCTGCTCCCGCCCGGTTCGTTCGCTTCTGACCTACGCACTTCCGTTCCGGGGAAGTTTGACGCGGCCGTCCTTCTATTCACGCGGGAGGACACCCATGACACTCTCAGAGGAGGGGCAGATGGCAACGCACGACTTGAGACTCGAGGCGGAGCTGTTCGGAAGCATCTTTAGCCTTGAGGTCACAGTGGAGGGCGAGAAGGTCGATCTCCACGCGGAGAATGGAAAGCTCGTGAAGAACCTTCCGAACTTCCCCGTCACGAACCCGCTCACTCTGTTCCTCCGCGCCAAAGGAATCAATGGGGCGGAATGCCGAGTGGACGTCTTCTCCGATGACCACGCCCTCGCGCCGCCGCTGGCCTGCACGATCAAGAATGGCGTCGCCCAGGTGCTCCAGGACTACCATGTCTGAGCGCATCGCAACGCGCGCGTCGGCCGCCGCAGCTATCCTGTTCCTGATCGTGCTCGCGCACGCGGGCCCCGGTGCTGCGCAGCTGGTCGTGCAGGATGCGCGCGGTCGAGACATCGTGCTGGACTACTTCAACCTCAACCGCCAGAACCCTGTGCGGCCAACCCGGTCCATCATCACACTGAACTCCGGTGCAGAAGCCGTGAAGGTGCGCCTGCTCATTCCTACGGGAACCACAGACGTTCAGCAGTTCCATTCGTTCGACGCGCAACTCCAGGCCACGGATGGGGTGGCGGAGGTCTTCTCCGGACGGAAGATCACCGGCGTCCAGACATTCAGCTACCGCTACGGCCTCTCGCACACGCCACTGACGCATGCGACCACTGCGATCGATTTCCTGGTACTGGGGTTGGACTACTCGACTGCCAGCTTTCGCCTGTTCGATCCTTCGGCTGCACAGGGAAGCCAGATCAGCTCGCGCGACTTCAGGGGCACCGAGTTGAGCGCGAACTATTCGTTGCTCCTTGTTGGCCACTACCGGCTCGCATTCGATGGGCGCTATAGACGGAACAACAACGGGGCGAATCTGCGCCAAGTGGACGTGGAGTTCCGAACCGCCCCGACGGTCAGTAGCCCGAGCGGCGAAACGCAGACCGTCGTGGTCCGAAAGGTGTCAGCGCGGCAGGGCACGTACCAGGAGTGGAACTCGTTTCCTGTCGGTGCGTCGTTGACCATCATTCCGAGCGAGGCGCGTGCCGACTCGCTGAGGATCAAGCCGGGGATCTCGGTCTACGGCTACAGTGAACTGGCCCAAGGACGCGGATCGCCGGTTAGCGTCGGAGCGAACCTCACGTTCACCCGGCAGGAACGGAAGAGTGGGATACGGAGCACCATCGGCGGGATTTTCACAGAGAGCTCGGACCTATTGGACGTTGGGAACCGGGGGAACCGCATCATCGACCGCCTGCGGTTCGGGATATTCCTGAATGTTAAGGTCCTCGACTTCTCCCAACCGGAGAAGTCGACCGGGCCGACGGCACCCGCCACCCCGCCCGCTCCTGGGCAAAGTGCCCCAGTACCCCCTGCTCCAACGTCAGACTCGTTGGACACGCCTGACGTATCGTGAGTTGCGATCCGCCGAGGAGGGGGTGGGTCGAATGGGACTGAGCAAACCGGACAATGCGCCTCCGTCTACGCCGTCGCCATCGCCTCGTCCGGCGCGGGGACGTGCGCGTCGCGGAAGCCTTCCAGGATGGCGAGGAGGGCGCGTACGTCCGCCTCGTTGCTGGCGATGCCGAGCGACACGCGCACGGCGCCTACGGGCTTGTGGTTGAGGCAGACGGAGAAGCGCTGGAGGGAGAAGTCCGGCACCATCGACCCGAAGCAGCGCGACACCTCGGCGTCCGCGTGCTCGAAGGCGAACTCCGCCGCGCCGGGGTTGCAGAAGTAGCCCGTGCGCAGCGACACGCCGGCCGCGCTGGACCTCTCCTCCACCTCCTTGAAATCCACCACGTGCCCGTCGGGATCCAGCAGGTTGAAGGCGACCGTCGCCCCGCGGCCCTCCGTGGTACACGGGCCGTAGATGCGCACCATGGGCGCGCCGCCGGAGTGCGTCATCCCCTTCAGCTCCGCGAGCAGCCCTTCGGCCAGCGCCATCACGTGCGCGTTGATGCGCTCGATCCCGATCCCCTCCACGAAGTCCAGCCCGTCGCGCACCGCGGCGATGCTGAGGAAGTTCAGCGTGCCGTCCTCGAAGCCGCGCCCGGTGGTGTGCATCATCGTCACCTCGCTGCTGGCGGAGACGAAGCGCACGGTGCCGCCGCCGAACCACGGGCGGTGCAGGCGGTGCAGCGCGTCCGTCCGCGCCAGCAAGGCGCCCACGCCGGTGGGGAAGCCGAACATCTTGTAGAACGAGACGCAGACGAAGTCCGGCTTGACCTCCGCCAGGCTCAGCGGGCTCGTGGGCACGTAGGCCGCCGCGTCCAGCAGCACGTCGTAGCCCAGCGACTGCGCGTCGGCGATCCACTCCAGCGGGTGCTTCACGCCGGAGAAGTTGGACTGCGCGGGGAAGACGAAGAGGTTGGCCTTCTCCGGGTCCGCGCCCTCAAGGTGCCGGTGCACGTCGGCGATGCGCAGGTCGGCGTCCAGCGGCACGTAGCGCACCTCGGCGTCGCGGCAGTGCGCATACTCGCGGATGCCGTTCACCGAGTTGTGGTTGTCGGCCGTCAGCACGTAGCGCGACCCCGCCTCGAAGCCGAAGCTCTCGCCCACCAGCTTCAGGGCATGGCTGGCGTTGAGGGTGAAGATCACCTCGTATTCCGCCGGGTCCGCCTGGAAGTACGCGTGCACGCGGTCGCGCACCTCTTCCACCAACGCGGTGGCGGCCAGCGAGGTCGGGTTGCGCGAGTGCGGGTTGCCGAATACGCTGGACGTGAGCATCTGCGCGTGGGCGCGCACCTGGCTCTCGGCATACAGGCCGCTGCCGGTGTAGTCCAGGTACACGTGCCCGCCCGCGTCCAGCCGGGCGAACTCCGTGGCGCGAAGCGCGGAGAAGGTGTCGCTCATCTCGTGTCCCCTCGGGATGCTGCCGGAAGTAGCGCGGACTGTGGACCGGCGCGTCCGCGGACCCCCAATATCGCCGTTCCCCCCGCTCCGTGCCACCCGTCCCGCATCGACGAATCCATCTGGCACCTCATCCGCAGATCACCAAAGCCGCCACGGCTTCGGTTTTCACGAACGAAAACGGCGGGTGAACGGGAGATGGGCTTCGGCGGTTACGCGTGAAGATGTCGTGCATCGGCCACACGGGAGATGCGAGCAGACGAGACTCGGTAGATGTGGAGATGCCTACGATTCGGAAGATGTAGAACAGCTTGGAGCTGCGGATCCCGCGATCACTCTGCGGATGCGCACCGGATCACGACCGTGCGGATGTGTGCGGAAGGGGCTCGGCTGATGTAAGCGTTCGCCGATCGAAGCATCCTGTCTGAACGCACGCCGGCGGATGCGCGGCGGCTACGCGCTCTTCCGCCCGCCGAAGACGGCTTCGAAGGCGCGGCCGCGGACGGTGTTGAGGAGCGAGCCGTGGCGCGCGAACAGCTCGTCGCGCGAGTCGAACAGCCCCGCCTCGCCCAGCACGAAGCGTGAGAGGTCGGCCGCGGGCGCCACGTCGCAGACCGGGCCGCAGCTCCGCGTCTTGCCCAGGAAGTCGACCGGCGTGTGGGCCACCGCCTCGAACAGCGTCTCGCCGTCGTTGGTGAACGAGCCGGTCCCGTTGGCCCGCAGCTGCTCCGCCATGGGCGCGTACAGCTCGTCGAAGTCCGTCCACGCCCCGTCGATGTGGAACTGCGGCCACGCGAGCAGGATGCGGCGCGGGATGAACCGCCGCGCCAGCCGGAAGCGCGGATACCAGAAGCGGCCGTCCACCCACAGCCCTCGCACGCGCGTGCCCACGCCGCCCGCGCGCGCCACCGCCTCCAGGCACGCCATGCGCTGGCTGCACGACCCGCGTCCGCGCGCCAGCACGACGGATGCGGGCACCCGGTCCGCCAGCGTGTACACGGGCCGCACCGCGCCCGCGAGCGCCCGGTGCGCCGCGCGCACGAACTCGCCCTCCGCCAGCACGCCCGTGCCCGCGTCGTGCGCCACCCGCCGCACGGCCGGGTGCCCGTGGTCCAGGATCGCCGTGGGCGCCAGGTTGGCCGGCGTGACGCCGGTCTCTTCCAGCGTGGTCGTCATCTACTCATCCTCCAAAGCTTCACGGCGGAAGCCGCCTGGCGCGTAAACCCGCGGGCTACGAAGGCGCGAAGGTGGTAGGCGCGCCCTCCCGCACCGATATACGGTGCCGAGACGCAGACGCATCCGCAAGGGCGAAGGCGGCCGAAGCGCGAACCCTCCCCCAAGCAGTTTTGGAGGAGGGTCGGGCGAGCCTGAGCGAGTCCTGGGGAGGCCCGCCGTGCTACTTCGCCGGCGTCGCCGCGGGGGCCGCGGGCTGGTTCTCCGGCAGAAGGGAAACCTGCACGTAGCGGTTCACGTTCAGGTACTCGCGCGCCGCGGCGCGGATGTTCTCGTTGGTCAGCGGGACGATGGCGCCGGCCGGGGCGGCGATCTGCGCAGGGTCCCAGCCGAAGCGGTCGTACGCCACAAGCTGCGCCGCCCAATAGTTGTTGTCGCGCAGGTTCACCTCCTTCTCGCGCCGCTGCTCCTCGCGCACCTTCTGCAGCTCCAGCGGCGTGGGGCCGTCGCGCTTCAGGCGCTCCACCTCCGCGAACACCGCGCGGGTCAGCTCGTCCAGCCGCTCCGGGTCGGACCCGAAGTCGATCACGAAGCGGTATCCCTCGTACGGCTCCTGCTGGCCGCTGCCGCCCACGCCCACGCCGTAGGTGCCGCCCATGTCCTCGCGCAGCCGCTCGCGCAGGCGGATCTGGAGCACGTCGCCCAGCGAGTTGATGAGCGCCAGGTTCTCGCGGCTGAAGCGGAACGGGCCGGTGAACACCAGCTCCGTGCGCGCCCGCGGCTCCAGCCCGCGCCGCACCACGTGGCGCGAGATGCCCTCGGGCGGGCGGACGCCCAGGTCGCGCCACGTCTCCTTCCGCCCCGTGGAGGGCAGGCCGCCCAGGTAGCGCTCCACCAGCGGGCGGATGGAGTCCGGCTGGAAGTTGCCCACCAGGTAGAAGGTGAAGTCGCCCGCGTCGCCGAAGCGCTGCCGGTAGATCGCGAGCGACCGGTCCAGGTCGATCTTGTCGAACACCGAGCTGTCTATCGGCCGGCTGCGCGGGTCGTCGCGCGTGAGCACCTTGAGGAGCGTGTCCTGGAACACCGCCTCGGGACTGGCGCCGCGGTTCCGCAGCGACTCGCGGGCCCGCTCGCGGTACGCCTGCCACGCGCCGGGGTCGCGCCGCGGCGCCGTGAAGTACAGGTACACGAGCTGGAACATGGTCTCCGCGTCGCGCGGGGCCGCGAAGCCGCTCAAGCCCTCGCTGGTCTCGCCGATGTCGGTGCCCACGCTGGCGGCCTTGCCCGCCAGCCGCTTCTCCAGGTCCACGACCGACAGGTCGCCCACGCCGCCCACCTGCGCCGCGGCTGTCGCCGTCTGCGCGTTGAGGTAGTCGCTGTCCGCCGCCAGCGAGGTGCCGCCGGCGCTGCGGCCCAGCAGCAGGATCTCGTCGGCGCGGTAGTCGGTGGGCTTCATCACCACGCGTACGCCGTTGGAGAGGGTCCACTCCGTCACGCCCACCTCGGCGATGCGGCGCTCGGCCGTGATACGGCCGCCGCGCGGCGGGTGCCGCACCAGGGCGGAGTCGGAGACGTTCTCGGTGTACGCCGTGAGCGGGCGCCGCGCGGCCGAGTCCAGCACCGCCGCCAGGGCCGCCCGGTCCGGCAGGCGCGTGCCCGGCTTCTCGGGCACGCTCACCAGCACCGTGCGGTCGCGGGTGCGCAGCCAGGCGCGGGCGCGGGCGTTCACCTCATCCAGCTTCACCTCGGGCACCAGGCCGCGCTGCAGCCGGTACTCCGTGGCCACGTCCAGGATCGGCCCGCCGTACAGGAACTGCCCCGCGTACTGCCCCGCGAACTGCGACGACGTGGACTTGGCGCGCTCCGCGTAGATCTGCTCCCACGTGCGCAGCAGCGTCGCCTTCTGCCGGTCCAGCTCACCCTGCGTGAAGCCGAAGCGCGCCACCCGCTCCGCCTCGTCCATCAGCGAAGACAGGCCGCGCTCCACGCCGTTGTCGCGCACCTCGGCGCTCAGCATGTACGCGTCTACGGGGCGCACGAGCGAGCCGTAGTAGCTGGAGACGCCCAGGAACGGCGCGTCGGGCCGCTGCGTCAGCTCGTTCAGGCGCTCGGTGAGCATGCCGCTGTACAGCGACTCCACGATACCCTCGCGGTAGCCGCGGACGGAGGTGGTGATGCGCGCCGGCCGCGTGTGCACCACCGTCACGCTGGAGCTGGTGAGCTCCGGGTCGGCCGCGATGGCGAACTGCGTCTCGCGGTGGCGCGGCATGGGGAACTTGCGGCGCGGGCGGCCCTTGGGGTTGGGGATCAGGTAGCGGAACTGCTGCCGGATCTGCGCCTCCACCTCGTGCGGGTCGAAGTCGCCCACCGCCACCACCGCCATCAGGTCCGGCCGGTACCAGTCGGTGTAGAAGCGCTTCAGCACGCGCGGCGCGAAGCCGCGGATGGTGGTGGGGTCGCCGATGGGCAGGCGCTGCGCGTACCGCGAGCGGCGGAAGAGCACGGGCATCTGCCGGTCCTGCACGCGGGCGCCGGCGCCGCGGCCCAGGCGCCACTCCTCCACCACCACGCCCCGCTCCTTGTCCACCTCCAAGCTGTCGAACGCGATGCCGTTCGCCCAGTCGTTCAGGATCTCGAAGCCCGTGTCCAGCACGCCCGCGCTGTCGGTGGGCAGGGTGAGCATGTACACGGTCTCGTCGTAGCTCGTGTACGCGTTGATGTCCGGCCCGAACCGCATCCCCACCGACTCCAGGTAGTCGATCAGGTCGTTCTTGGCGAAGTGCTCGGTGCCGTTGAACGCCATGTGCTCCACCACGTGCGCCAGCCCCTTCTGGTCGTCGTCCTCCAGCGTGCTGCCCGCGTTCACCACCAGGCGCAGCTCCGCGCGGTTGCGGGGCTCGTGGTTGGCGCGGATGTAGTACGTGAGGCCGTTCCACAGGCGGCCGGTCACGACCGAGGTGTCGCTGGGCAGGCGCCCGTCGCGGGGCACCAGGCCGTCCACGCCGTGGCCGATGGAGGGCATGCAGCCGGCCGCGAGCGCGAGCGCGGCGGCCAGGGCCGCGGGAGCGGCGGGGCGGAGGAGGCGGGGGATGTCCATGGGTCCTTCCAGGGGGCGCGGGGCGCAGCGGGAGCGAACGGCCGCTGGCGAATCTTGCTGCCGTTTAACGTTCCCGGCCAGTGTCGTTCTGACGCGTGGGGACGAACCGCCCGTGGGAGGGGCGAGACGCACATACGAGGGGCGAATCGCAGGTTGCGCCCCACCGGCAGGTCCCTCGCGCTCCACCGGATTCGGGAGATTCCGTCCGGGCGATCACGGGAGATGCGGACCGGCTCGGTAGATGTACGGCTGACGGCGCGGCCCGCACCCTCACGGCGGATGTGAGGCGGACGGCCGTGGTGTGATTCGGTAGATGCGCATTCGCCCGGCTAGGAACATTTGTAGCTACACATCAGCGGGAGATGTGATCCGGTCCGGCGGCGGAGCCTGGCGGTTGAAAACCGCGGCAACGTCTGCGCGAAATCACCCGGCGGGGACTAACTGCGGTCGCGATTTCGGGCTCCTCGGATGCTCCGGCATCGCGGAAGGCGGCGACTGGTGCTCGCCGCCCCGCATGCAGAACGTTTCAGGGGACGGTTTGGCGACGCGCCGGTCGTCTCCGAGATGGGGAGCGGGTCAGCGGGCGAGGTTGATGTTGACGAACTCGTCTTCGCCGGTGACTTCGCGGACGACGTGGGGGGCCAGCCAGGCGGGGATCTCCACCTCCGCGTCCTCGGTGGGAAGCTCGATCTCGGCGAGGACGAGGTCGCGGTCGGCGAAGCGGTCGATCTCCCACTTCAGGCCGCCGTCCGGCACGGTGTAGCGGCGCTTGCGGACGCGTCGGCCCTCCGTGAGCTGCCACAGGTGGCGGAAGACGTCGGCCGTGGTCTCCTCCTCCAGCTCCGTGCGCGAGATGCCGGAGCCCAGCTTCACCGTCCGGTAGAAGCGGTCGCCGCTGGCGCCGGAGATGCGGCGCAGACGCTCGTGCAGCCGCTCGCCGGGAACCCAGCCCTGCTCGATGCGCTCCTCCACCGCGCCTTCGGGAAGCTCCGGGAAGGCGCTGAGGAGGTACTTCCGCTCGATCTCGCGGTCCCCCGCCCCGCCGCGCGACTTCAGACCCTCGACCACACCGTCGACCAGGGCGAAGAAGCCGGCGGATCGTCCGCCCAGCCACTCCTCGTTCAACTGCCCGAACGCCTCCGCGCGCGCGGCTTCCAGACGCGACGTGAGCGCCCGCAGCCCGGCCCGCGGATCGTCCGCGTCCGCATCTTCCGAATCGCCGTGCCGCGCATCCGCCGAACCGCCGCCGTCCCGCTCCGCATCTCCCGAACTCCCGTCCGGCGAGCCTGCATCTCCCGAATCCGCATCTCCCGAATCCGCATCTCCCGACCGGACATCTGCTTGCGCGGAATCGGCAGAGTGCACATCTCCCGAATCGCCGTCGTCACGTTGGTAGGAGGCGCCGCCGTGCTCCGCATCTTCCGAAGCGTCGTCGCCGGTGATGTCGGGCGTGGCTTCTTCGACGAGGTGGAGGAGGACGTGGGCGTCGTGCATGTCGCCGAGGACGTCCTGGAGGGCCTTGAGGCGCTTGAGCGCGTCCGCGCCGCCGGACAGCTCGTCCGCGAACGGCTCCAGCAGGTAGCGCAGGCGCTTGGCGGCGATGCGCACGCGGTGGGCGCGGCGCTGGTCCGCGATGGTGCGGATGCGGGCCAGCCCCTCGCGCAACTCCAGCGCCGCCTCGCTCGCGAGCACCGCCAGCGTGGCGGATGCGGGAGGGCCGCCGGCCGGATCGTCCAGCGCCACGTGGACGCGGTACACGGAAAGACGGTCGGCTAGCCGCCTCCGCTCGCGCGCGAACTTGCGGCGTACCTCGCGGCGGAGGTGCTTGTCGGCTCGCGCGCCGTGTTCGCGCAGGCTTTCCAGCAGCCACTCGGCGCCACGCCGCTCGTCGCCCGCCAGCTCCGCCGCGCTGTCGCGCACCCAGGCGGCCTGCACCTGGGCGTCGCGGCTCTCGCCGGTCGCGCGGGCCAGGGAGCGCACCCGGCGCAGGTCGCGGCCGCGCACGCTGCCCTCCAGCGCGCCGCGGTACGCCCGCAGCGTGGAGCGCAGCCGCCGCAGCGCCACGCGGAAGTCGTGCAGCGCGTCTTCGTCGCCACCGCTCCGCAGCCGGGCGCGCGCCTCGGC
Organism: Longimicrobiaceae bacterium; assembly: GCA_035696245.1. Lineage (NCBI taxonomy): Bacteria > Pseudomonadati > Gemmatimonadota > Longimicrobiia > Longimicrobiales > Longimicrobiaceae > Longimicrobiaceae bacterium. The sequence goes on from DASRQW010000217.1 coordinate 17,819, forward strand.
GGCCTCGTCCAGGAAGCGCAGCGCGAGCCAGCGGGCGGTGCGCTGCACCGGCAGGTCCAGCAGCTGCGCCGGCGTCTTCACTTTCGCCCCAGGTCGCGCAGCTGCCGCGGCGTGAGGGCCCACCGCAGCTTGGCGCCGCCCGCGGCGGACTCGCCCTCGAACTCCAGCAGGAAAGCGCCGCCCTTCTTGGGCTCCAGGAACGAGACGTTGCGGCCCGTCAGCAGCCAGCCGGCCAGGAAGCCCAGGTGCGGCTCGTGGCCCACCACGGCCACCGTCGCATCCGCCGCGTGGGTGCGCAGCCAGGGCACCAGCGCGTCCGGCGCCTCCTCCGGCGCGAGCTCCGCGACGGTCGCGGTCTCCATCCCGTCGTAACGTGCGGCCACCACCTCGGCCGTCTGCACGGCGCGGGTGAGCGGGCTGGCGGCCAGCACGTCCAGCTCGGGAACCAGGCGGTGCAGGCCGCGCGCGGCGCCCTGCATCTTCTTGCGCCCCTCGTCGGTCAGCGGGCGCAGCGAGTCCGGAAGGCCGGTGCGTGCGAACTCTTCGCGGTCGCCGGCAAAGGCGTGGCGGATGACGAGCAGCTTCATGGGCGGGCCTCTGCGGCGGGTGGGGTCCGGGTGCGTTGCCGCTCCGCAAGCTATGCAAAAGGCGTTCGCCGCGCAGCAGCCGCGCGCTCTTGCAGGCGGACGGCCGGTCCGCTACCTATCGTTCCATCCCAAGAAAACAGCCGCCGCGCGCCCGCAGCGCACGGCCACGCTCCACCCGCACTGCCCCGCAGATGAGAAGATCCGCCCTGTTCGCGCTGGCCCTGGCATTGGCCGCCGCGCCCGCGCAGGCGCAGCAGCCCGCCGCCCGGCGCGCCCTGGCGCCGGCCGACTTCGACCAGTGGCGCTCGGTCCGCAACGAGACGCTGTCGCCCGACGGGCGCTGGGTGGTCTACTCGCTCGTCCCGCAGGTGGGCGACGGCGAGGTGGTCGCGCGATCCACGCAGGGCGGGGCGGAGTACCGCCACACGCGCGGCTTCATAGGCCGGCCGCAGACGCGGCCCGGCGCGCTGGGTCCCAACGCGGGCTACAACGCCCCGCGCGCCCAGGTCACGGCGGACTCGCGCTTCGCCGTCTTCACCGTCGACCCGCCGCGCGCGGAGTGGGAGCGGGCACAGCGGGCGCACAAGAAGCCGGCGGAGATGCCCAAGGCGTCGCTGGCGGTGATGAGCCTGGCGGACGGGCGCGTCACGCTCTTCCCGCGCGTGAAGTCGTTCAAGCTCTCCAAGGGCTCGGGCCGCTGGCTGGCGTACCTGCTGGAGGCGGACAGCGCCTCGGCCCGGCGCGACAGCGCCGCCGCCAAGCCGGACTCCGCCACGCGCGCCGCCGCCCCCGCCGCGGCCGCATCTCCCGGCGGCACGCCCCGGCCCGTCGCCACCGACACGGCGAAGGGGAAGAAGAAGGACTACGGCTCCACGCTCGTCCTGCGCGACCTCTCCACCGGCACGGAGACACGCATCGCAGACGTGGTGGCGTACTCGCTGGACGACTCCGGCCGCTGGCTGGGCTACACCGTCTCGTCGCACACGCCCGCGAGCGACGGTGTGTACGTGCGCGCGCTGGCCGACGGGCGCACGACGGCGCTGCTCACCGGCCCCGGTGAGTACAAGGGCCTGACGTTCGACGAGAAGGGCACGGCGGTCGCCTTCGCCAGCGACCACGACGAGCACGCGCGAGAGAAGCCGCGCTTCGCCCTCTACCAGGCGCCGCTCTCCACCCTCCGCATCCGGCGCCTCGTCGGTCCGGAAGGCACCGGCGGCGGGCTGCTCGTGGCGTCCGGCGGCACGCTGCGCTTCTCGGACGACGGGCGGATGCTGGCGTTCGGCGTGGCGCCCGCGCCGCTGGACTCCATCCCCGCGGACTCGCTGGCGGACAAGGCGGTGTTCGACCTGTGGACCTACCGCGACGCGCGCCTCCAGCCACAGCAGAAGGTGGAGGCCGGCGACGACCGCGACCGCTCGCTCGCCGCGGTCTACGACCTCTCCGCCAACCGCTTCCACGTCCTGGGCAGCGACTCGCTCCAGCGCGTGACGGTGGCGGACAACGGGCGCACGGCGGTGGGCCTCAACGGGCTGCCGTATGCCGTCTCCGCCATGTGGGGCGAGGGCGGCAACGACGTGTACGCCTTCGACACGCGCACCGGCGCGCGGCGGCTGGTGGCGCGCAGGGTCCCGTTCGCGGCGCAGCTCTCCACCGGCGGGCGCTACGTGGCCTGGTTCGATGCGGACCGCCACTGGCACGCGCACGAGATCGCCACCGGGCGCAGCGTGGACCTGACGGGCGCGCTGGGCGTGGCGTTCGACCAGGAGACGTGGGACACGCCGGACCAGCCCGCGCCATGGGGCATTGCGGGATGGACGAAGGACGACCGCTCGGTGCTCGTGTACGACCGCTACGACGTGTGGGACATCGACCCGCAGGGCCGCCGCCCGGCGCGCGTGGTCACCGACTCGGTGGGCCGCCGCGGCCACGTCTCGTTCCGCGTGGTCGACCTCGACCCGGACGAGGATGCGATCGACCCCGCGAACCCGCTGCTGCTGCGCGCGTTCGACAACGAGAGCAAGGAGAGCGGCTACTGGCGCGACCGCCTGGGCGTGGCCGCCCTCCCGCAGCGCCTGGTGATGGGCCCGCGCCAGTACGGCCAGGTCGCCAAGGCCGACAGCGCCGGCGTGTACGTGTTCACGCAGCAGACGGTGCGCGACTTCCCCGACCTGTGGGTGAGCGGCGCCACGTTCGCCGACGCGCGCCGCGTCTCCGACGCGAACCCCCAGCAGTCGCGCTACCGCTGGCCCACGGCCGAGCCGGTCCGCTGGCGCAGCGCCGACGGCGTGGAGCTGAAGGGCATCCTCTACAAGCCGGAGGACTTCGACGCGTCGAAGCGGTATCCCATGCTCGTGTACTACTACGAGCAGCTCTCCGACAACCTCTACTCGTACGTGCCGCCGGCCGGCCGCAACGTCATCAACCCCACCGTCTACGCGTCCAACGGCTACCTCGTGTTCGAGCCGGACATCCACTACACCGAGGGCTACCCCGGCCCCAGCGCGGTGAAGTCCATCGTACCCGGCGTGCAGTCGCTGATCGCCCGCGGCATCGTGGATCCGGACGCGGTGGGTCTGCAGGGCCAGTCGTGGGGCGGCTACCAGACCGCGTACATCATCACGCAGACGCCCATGTTCAAGGCGGCGATGGCGGGCGCGCCCGTGGCGAACATGACCAGCGCGTACGGCGGCATCCGCTGGCAGACGGGCCTCGCGCGGGCCTTCCAGTACGAGCGCGGGCAGAGCCGCATCGGCGGGTCGCTGTGGCAGCAGCCCATGCGCTACATCGAGAACTCGCCGCTCTTCTCGGCAGACCGCGTGACCACGCCGCTGCTGATCATGGCCAACGACAACGACGGGTCGGTGCCGTGGTACCAGGGCATCGAGCTGTTCGTGGCGCTGCGGCGGCTGGGCAAGGAGGTGTACCTGATCGACTACAACGGCGACGAGCACAACCCCACCAAGCGGGCCAACCAGATCGACATCTCGGTGCGCATGCAGCAGTTCTTCGACCACCACCTGCGTGGCCGCCCCGCGCCGGAGTGGATGACGGCCGGCATCCCCTTCCTCCAGAAGGGCCGCGACCAGCTCGCCCAGCCCGCGCAGGTCACCACCACGCCCGCGGGCGAGCCACCCGCGCCCACGCCCGGCGCGACCACCACTGGCGCCGCCGCCCCGCAGCCGGCATCGGCCACCCAGCCGGCCCCGCCGATGTGATCGGCCGATGCCCGTCGGATGGCACGAACGGGCGAACGAATGCCGGTAGATGCGGAAGCGCCGCGCGGCCCCTCGGGATCGCGCGGCACTTCGCCGGTGAGTGGCCGAAAGACACGAATGCACCAGCACGGTCCGCGAGTGAACGCTTAGATGGCTCACTAGAGTAGTCAACGATAGATTACATTGTAGTGATTTTCATCCCGACCTCCCGGACTCCCCTTTACAAAGTTATCTTCCATGAGAGACGAATCCCTCTTGTGCTTACCGGCGAGTGGCGGTGGTCGATCCAATGATTGAATGGATCACGCTCCTTGCTGAGCCTAAGAGGGTTAGAGAGCCAAACGGATTGGTCTACAGCACGGCACCTCGTGAGGCTCTCGCTACGGATGGGAAGACCTACATCATCAAGGGTCCGGAACTCCCGGTCGTGTTCGCCGAGCACGCCGGGTACTCGCTTGCTGAATGTTTGGGCCTGCCGGTTCCCGAGCACGCGTTGTGCTCTACTCCCCAAGGAATCGTGTTCGCCTCACGCAAGCTGCCGCTGCGCTTCGCAGGAGACGATATGTTCGCGACGGGTTCAGTTGTGAATCCAGAGCTCCTGTCGTTCCTCTCGGCGTTCGACGTGTGGATCGCAAACGAGGATCGCAACGTCAACAATTTCGTTGGTGATTATGAAGGGAGGGGAACAAAGCTCTTCGCGATTGATTTCGAGAAGGCGCACGCATTGAACGGACGTATGGATCTATTCAGCGTTACCGCTCGGCCGCCACGGGAGATGATGCCGCGAGAGGGTCTAGGGGCGCGCTGCAAGGGCCAGCCGTTTCCCACGGAGATGTGCGACCGGATTGCGCAGAATACAAACACGTTAGACCGGATTGTAGATAATTGGCACAGTGATCTTGGACTCTCACGTATCACATGGGCAGATCGGGCGCGGTCTATCCTGACGCAAAGAGCGCAGCGCATCAGCAGCCTCGTGCAGGAGGCGTGGCGATGACAGACCAGAGGCTTCCCCGCTATTGGTACTCAGTGGTTTCCGCTCTCCCTGATCCCGAAGCCGGTGATCGGGTAAGTGTTGCGATTATCGTTGGAGACGCGCGAAGGGCTCAGGTCGACTTTCTGGAGAATCTTCCGAAACTCGCATGTCTTGCCCCGACCGGCACGCTCTCGATGTATAAGAGCATCCTCCAGGCCATTCAATCTCGGGTCGAAAACCCTTCTCAATTTTGGGGTTTGGCAGCCACTATCGGTCCGCACTTTGATCTTTCCACTCCGCGGGAGTTGTATGCGGCTCCTGACGGCCGAGTTCGACGCCACCTAATAAACCACTATCTTCGCATCGAAGGGACGCGTAGTCGGGGAACTCGGTTTTCTCCTCAGAACGAAGCATCACATCGGCTAGATCGCTTCTTGTTGTCTGCCGTTCCTGGTGCTCTAATCGAAAAGATTGCGACGGTCGAGCGTCTTTTCCCCGAGCTTGGGGACGATGTATTTCCAGCGCCTGTGCCGCGCCTGAACCGCGCTGTCCGCACCGAAGATACGGACATACTGATTGGTGCAGTTGTCGTTGATGCGGAAGATAACCCGCTAGGTGTTGCTAGAGATGCTTCCGCGCGTATCAGCCAGGCATTTTGGCAGTATTCTCAAAGTCGCGAGCGTTTACAGGCTGCGACCGGACGGACAATTCGCACTTTGGGAGTAGTGTTGAACGGTACTAGTCACGCACGACCTGAGGTTCGGAGCGCAAAGGAATACGTCCTCCATCTTTGGGAGGGTGATGCGGATGAGTTATTCGCGCCAGAAAGGCGTGAGGATGAGTCAGCGATTTCCGACGAAGTACGTCGCATCGTAACAGAGGGCGAAAGCCAGTCCGGCGATAGTGGCTCAGTTTGAGTTTGGGAGCCGGACAGATGTCGCGGACGACGTCGCGCCAATCGTCATACTCTCGGGCCAAATCGTACCATCATCTCTGGTACATCTACCGGTCTACCGTTGGCTTCAACGGCCTGGGACTTCCGCAGACTCTGAAGCAGCGCGTGGAGGAAGGGATACCTCAACATTAAGCCCTGAGCTCCAGTCCGACCAGAAGCTCCCCGCAAAACCCCGGTAAAGGCACCTGGCCTCCGCCAGAATTCCTCCAGCATCCCGCCTCGCATCGTATTATCTTCTCACCGGGCCGTTCATTCCACCTTCCGCAGTTCGCACGGGGAGCCGAGATGCACCAGCACTACTACGACGCGCACGACCTCCCGCGGTTCGGGGAGATCGGCAAGGACGCGCCGCACCTGGCCGAGAAGTTCTTCGGCTGGTACAACGCGGTGTTCGCCGAGGGCGCGCTGTCCGAGCGGGAGAAGAGCCTGATCGCGCTTGCGGTCGCGCACGCGGTGCAGTGCCCGTACTGCATCGACGCGTACTCGTCGGACTGCCTGGCGAAGGGCGCGGACGGGGAGCAGATGACCGAGGCCGTGCACGTGGCGGCGGCCATCCGCGGCGGCGCGTCGCTGGTGCACGGCATCCAGATGCGCAACCACGTGGAAAAGCTGGGGATGTGAGCGCGACCGGCCGGGTGCTGCCCACGCTTCAGAAGCGCCACGCGCCGCTCTCGTCCGCCGCGTGGCAGCGGGGGCAGCTCGCGCGCGTGCCGGTGGCGCGGTCGTTCGAGGACGCGCTCGCGGGGGCCGGCCTGTACCCGCTGCATGCGACCGGCATCGACATCTTCCAGGTCAACGTGGGCCGCAAGTGCAACCAGACCTGCCGCCACTGCCACGTGGACGCCGGCCCGGATCGCACGGAGATGATGCCCGACGCGGTGATGGACCGCTGCCTGGAGGTCATCGAGAGCACCCACATCCCGGTGGTCGACATCACCGGCGGCGCGCCGGAGCTGCACAAGCGCTGGCGCGAGCTGGTGACGCGCAGCCGCGCGGTGGGCAAGCGGGTGATGGACCGCTGCAACCTGACCATCACGCTGCTGCCCAACTACGCGTACCTGCCGGAGTTCTTCGCCGAGCACGCGGTGGAGGTCGTCGCGTCGCTGCCGCACTATCGCCAGAAGGGCACCGACACGCAACGGGGCGATGGCGTGTTCGAGCAGTCCCTAGAGGCGCTGCGGCGGCTGAACGCCGTCGGTTACGGCCAGCCGGGCAGCGGGCTGGTGCTGAACCTCGTCACCAATCCCGTCGGCACCTTCCTGCCCGGCAACCAGGCGGCGCTTGAGGCGGACTGGAAGCGGCAGATGCGGCGCCTGTACGGCATCGAGTTCAACGCGCTGTTCACCATCACCAACATGCCCATCTCGCGCTTCCTGGATTTCCTGGAAGACGGCGGCTCGCTGGGCGAGTATATGGAGCGGCTGGTGACGGCGTTCAACCCGGCGGCCGCAGCGGGCGTCATGTGCCGCAACACATTGTCGGTGGGGTGGGACGGCACGCTGTACGACTGCGACTTCAACCAGATGCTGGAGATGCCGGTGGAGCCGCGTGCGCCGCGCACCATCTTCGAGTTCGACCTGGAGCGGCTGGCGCGGCGCGAGATCGTGCTGGGCGCGCACTGCTTCGGCTGCACCGCAGGCGCGGGGTCGAGCTGCGGCGGCGCCACCGCCGGCTGACGGCGGCCGTGGACACGCCGCGCCTTTCCATCATCGTCCCCGCGCTGAACGAGGCGGACGGGATCGCGTCGACGCTCCACGCGCTGGCGCCCTTCCGCGCGCGCGGGGCCGAGGTCGTCGTGGCGGACGGGGGAAGCACGGACGGGACGGTATACGCCGCGCGGCCGTTGGCAGACCGCGTCGTCGTGTCGGAGCAAGGCCGGGCGCGTCAGCAGAACGCGGGTGCCACCGTCGCGCGGGGCGGCGTGCTCCTCTTCCTCCACGCCGACACGCGCCTGCCGGAAGATGCGGACGTTCTCGTGCTCGACGGCCTCACCCGCAGCGGACGCGGGTGGGGCCGTTTCGACGTGCGGCTCACGGGCCGCCATCCCGCGCTGCGCGTGGTGGAGCGGATGATCTCCCTCCGCTCGCGTGTCTCCGGCATCGCGACGGGCGACCAGGCGATGTTCGTGCGTCGCGACGTCTGGGAGCGCGTGGGCGGGTTCCCCGACATCCCGCTGATGGAAGACGTCGCCCTTTCCCGCATGCTCAAGCGCACCGGCCGCCCGCTCTGCATCTCCCGCCCGGTCACCACCTCCAGCCGCCGCTGGGAGACGCGCGGCATCACCCGCACGATCCTCCTCATGTGGCGCCTCCGCCTGCAATACTGGCTCGGCGCCGAGCCGTCCAAGCTTGCCGAGCGGTATCGGTAGATCAGGCTCAGCCTGTTGGTTGAACCGTGGCAAACGCCATCGGGACTAACGCCGCCCCCACTATTTCAGGAAATCTATCACCGTATGCAGGGGTGCGATTCATCGCATCCGAAACTTTCCGCGCGCAAATGACCTCCGGTCACGCGGTGGAACGCATGCTCGACGTCATCCCCGCCTTACCGCGCTTGTTGCCCACTCCAGCCACTGCACCGGCAGGTCTGCGGCTTCATCGACATCGCTGCGTTCAGCCAGCAATGCGGGCGTGATCCCGGCAGCGCGCAGGCACTCCACAGTCTGGGTGAATACTCGTGAAGTGCTCCAAGTGATGCCGGTGAAGACCTGCGGCAGAGGCGCGCGGAGGCCGAGCAGCCAGTACCCTCCGTCGCGCGCAGGGCCGAGGACGGCTGCGTGATCATCGAGCAGCGAGAATGCCTGACGGATGTCGGCCGAGGTGAGGTCGGGGAGGTCGGAGCCGATGACGACGACGCGGCTGTGGCCGGCCGCGAACGCTTCGGCGAAGGCGCGCGTGAGGCGCTCGCCGAGGTCGCCATCCGCCTGCGGAATGTACTGGAGATGCGGACCGAGCCACGCCTCCAGCGCCTCACGCGCGTCCGCGGGGGTGTAGTGCGCGCGCACGGCCGCCGCGGGGGCGAGGGCCAGCGCCTCCGCGACCGCGTGCTCCGCCAGCCGCCGGTAAATGCGCAGCGCCGCCGCATCCCCGATCGCCGCCGCCAGCCGCGTCTTCACGCGCCCGAGCTCCGGCGCGCGCAAAAAGACGAGCACCGCGTCGCCCCCACACGGTGCTCCACAAGTCTCCGCAGATGTCATCTCGCCGATCTCTCCACTCGTTCGCGGCTGCCGTTCAGGTGGGTGTCGGAAGACGGGCAGGGAAAGCCGTGGTCGCCGTTAGCCCGCGAAGGCGGACTTTGCGCTCCTGTTGCCGCGGTTTCA
>DASRQW010000218.1 GCA_035696245.1 Longimicrobiaceae bacterium
ATGTACGGCGGACGGCCGTTCTGGGCGAGATGCCGGGCGTCCCGGCGGATGCGTGGCCGTCCGCCTGCGCAGTCAGTGCGCGCCGCGCTGGTTCCTCGCGAAGTCGTCGGCCACCTGCCGCAGCACGCGCTCCACCGCGCCGCCGCGGCCGGGGAAGAAGAGCGCGTCCGAGAGCGAGTTGAGCGCCACGCGCAGGTCCGCGAACTGGTCCGCCGCGCGCACGAACAGGTCGCCCAGGCCATGGCGCAGCGCCAGGTCGCTTCCCGCGGCGGTGCGGAAGCCTGCCGCGCCCAGCTCGTCGTAGTACGACAGCGGCGGCGCGCCCCGGCGCTGCACCCGGTGCGTCACGTGGTCCGGGAAGACGCCGGCCAGCCACAGCGCGTAGTTGCCCAGGTGCACGCGCAGCAGGAACTCGCGCTCGCCGCGGGCGCGGTCCAGCGCCGCCAGGATGTCGGCCAGGTAGAAGAACGGCTCGCCCTCGCCGCCGTCCACCGCGTTGGCGCGGCCGGCGGTGCCGAACTCCAGCAGCACGGCAGCGGTGTAGTCCGCCAGCTGCCGGTCGGAGATCTCGCGCTGGAGCAGCGCGTGGCGCACCAGCAGGTAGAACACGAGCGGCGCGGGCGCGGCGCTCACCCGCCCGCCGCGCAGGATGGCGCTGAGCATCCGCGCGTCGTCCAGCAGCGCGTCCAGCCCGCGCTCGCGCAGCAGCTCCTCGGCGCCGGGGCCGCCGAGGGCCACCAGCAGCTCCGCTTCCCGTCTCCCGAACGACGCGCGTACGTTTGGCTTGATCATGCGGTTCCTCCAGGCAAGGGTACCTGTTGGGTCGTACAGGCCGGCGCGGCGGATGTTCATCCCCCGCGCCTACCGTACATCTCCGTCATCGCACATGCAACGCTCGTGCTGTCGGGAGATGCAGCCGCAACGCGCCTCCCGCACGCTGCGCGATGCCGGACGAGCACCGGCCGTCCATCTGCCTGCCTCCGCCGTCCGCCGCCCGTCGCGCATCGGCGGAGGCGCGGCGGGGGCGCGCGGTCCCCGGCTTGCGTCCACCGCGTCCGCATCTGCCGAGACGCGTCACGAGATGCGGATGGGCCGGTGCGCATCACCCCGAAAATCCCCAGACCGACGAAGCATGCGACTGCCGCTGCCGGGCCCATGGCAAAAGCTGCTGGGCGACGAGACCGAGAAGCCGTACTTCGCCAAGCTGCGCGAGTTCGTGGACGCCGAGCGCGCCGCGCACGAGGTCTATCCGCCGGAGGACGAGGTGTTCACCGCGCTCCGGCTCACGCCCTACGACGAGGTGCGGGTGCTGGTGCTGGGCCAGGACCCGTACCACGGGCCGGGACAGGCGCACGGGCTGGCGTTCTCGGTCTGCCCCGGCGTGCGCCCGCCGCCGTCGCTGGCCAACATGTTCCGCGAGCTGCGCGACGACCTGGGGTGCACCATCCCCAACAACGGCTATCTGGTGCCGTGGGCGCGGCAGGGCGTGCTGCTGCTGAACGCCGTGCTCACAGTGCGCGCGCACGAGCCCAACTCGCACAAGGGCAAGGGCTGGGAGACGTTCACCGACGCCGTGATCCGCAAGGTCGCGGAGAAGGACGACCGCGTGGTGTTCGTGCTGTGGGGCGGCTACGCGGGCAAGAAGGAGGCGCTGATCGACGCGGGCCGGCACACGGTGATCCGCTCGGCGCACCCTTCGCCGCTCTCGGCCCGGCGCGGCTTCTTCGGCAGCCGCCCGTTCTCGAAGATCAACGCGGCGCTCCGCGAGGCGGGGAAGCCGGAGATCGACTGGCAGATCCCCGACCTGTAGCCGCGCATCGTCCCGGCTCTCTGGGCGGATCGGGCCGGCGGAGATACGATGGAAGACGAGCGAGGCCGTCCGCGCGGTGCGGACGGCCTCGCCGTGCATGTGTGCCCAGCATGGATAGTGGTCCGGAGGTGAAAGTCCTCCCGGAACTTGGTCGTAGGGACCGAAGCGAGCCGCAAGGCGCCGACCGTGAGGAGAGCGCTGAAAGAAGCGGGGTAGCGAACCCGTCGAGCCGACGAACAGAAACCGGATAGGAGGCGTAGCCGAGCAGGGCGAGCGTCCAAACAAACGCGAAGCTCTCACGACCAAAGCTCAGGCTGCGTAGATCCGGCGGTTGTGCGGGGAAGGCCACTGTTCTTACCTGGGGAGATCTCGCCTTGCGCCTGAAAGGGCGACGTGCGATGGAGTGACAGCGCGGAGCGAGAAGTCAGCCGAGGCCGTAGTAGTCGGACGGTTTGCCACAGATGGCGCTTGGGCCCCGCCCCGCCGGTGAAGGGCCGAACGGAGAGGAGAGCGAAACGACGTTGCGTCTCGGAAGGGCAATGCACCAGAAGACCATGCAGATGGAGCTCCCGCTGGAGGATAGGGGTGAAGCCCCGAACGTACGGCGGAGCGGTGAAGCCAAGCCGGCGGCGCAGGGAAACGAGCGCTCGGGAAACGGCGACCTGATGGAGCGGGTGGTCGAGCGCGGCAACCTGTTCTCAGCGTTGAAGCGCGTGCGGAAGAACAAGGGCAGTCCGGGCATCGACGGGATGCGCGTGGAGGACCTGGCGGCGTATCTGCGGGAGAACTGGGAGCGGATCCGAGCGGAGTTGCTCGCGGGAAGCTACCGGCCTTCGGCGGTGCGTCGTCACGAGATCCCGAAGAGCGGGGGCGGGATGAGGCAGCTTGGCATCCCGACCGTGCTCGACCGGTTCATCCAACAGGCGATCCTGCAGGTGCTGCAGCCGATCTTCGACCCCACGTTCAGCGAGCACAGCTACGGATTCCGGCCGGGGCGGCGGGCGCACGGCGCAGTCTGTCAGGCGCAACGCGATGTCCAGTCGGGCCGTAGATGGGTCGTGGATGTGGACCTGGAGAAGTTCTTCGACCGTGTGAACCATGACGTGCTGATGTCACGTCTGGAGAAGCGGATCGGGGACAAGCGGCTGCTCAGGGTGATCCGCCGCTACCTGGAGGCCGGGGTGCTGGCCAACGGAGTGGTGGTGGAGCGGCACGAGGGCACGCCGCAGGGCGGGCCGCTCTCGCCGCTGCTGGCGAACGTGCTCCTGGACGAAGTCGACCAGGCGCTGGAGCGGAGCGGGCACGCGTTCGTGCGATACGCCGATGACTGCAACGTGTACGTGCGGTCGAAGCGGGCGGGCGAGCGGGTCCTGGAGCGTCTTCGGGCGCTCTACGCGAAGCTCCGGCTGAAGGTCAACGAGGACAAGAGTGCGGTGGCGCGGGTGTGGGACCGCAAGTTCCTGGGCTACAGCTTCTGGGTAGCAAAGGGACGAGAAGTCAAACGCCGCGCCGCGCCCAAGGCCCTGGAGGACTTCAAGGAGCGCATCCGGCAGATCACCAGCCGGAACGGGGGGAGGTCGCTGGGGAGGGTGGTGGAGGAGCTACGGGCGTACCTGCTGGGCTGGAAGGCCTACTTCCGACTGGCGGACACACCGGGAGTCTTTCACGACCTCGACCAGTGGATCGCCCGAAGGCTGCGGATGGTGCAGCTCAAGCAGTGGAAGCGTGGGCGAACGGCGTACCGGGAGATGAGAACTCGGGGAGTGCCCGAACAGCTTGCCGCGGTCGCCGCCAAACACACGCGAAGCTGGTGGAGAATGTCCCGCCACGGCGCGCTCCAGACCGCCCTGCCGGGTAAGCTCTTCGAACAGATGGGCCTGCCGCGGCTTCGACCACACTGACCTCAACTCTCCGAACCGCCGGATGCGGACCCGCATGTCCGGTGGTGTGGGAGGGGTGCAGCCGGACTACCCGGCTGCCCCCTATCCCGATCTGCCTGCCAAGCTACACTTGGGATGGGGCGCGGTGCCGCTCATCCGCCGCCGGCCTGCTACGAGAAGAAGCAGGTGATGGACTGCCAGGTCGTGCGGTACTCGGCGGACGCGTCGATGCACGGGGCGAGCGGTTCCCGGCGAGTGCGGAGCGGGAGATGGACGGCTTCCGGCGACGCGTCAGAAACGCCCGATGCCGGTGCGTTGCATAGTAGACGGACGGGGGAACCCCGCGCCGATCGTACCCGGTCGCAAACCCGCAGCGAAGGAAGGCCGCAATGTTCAAGGTCCTGGAGTCCGGAGCCAGGAAGCGCCGCGTGTGGAGCCCCATGACCATCACGGTCTCGGTGGCGGCGCACGCGCTGGTCTTCGGCGGCGCGGCGTACGCGGCGACCCGTCCGGCGCCGCCAAAGGAACCCGGGGCGGTGTACATCGACATCGGGTCGGTGCCCACGCCGCCGCCGCCGCCCGCGCCAATCCCCCAGCAGCCGCGCGTGGACGAGCCGCACCTGCGTGCGCCCGTGACCGGGCAGACGATCGTGATCCCGGCTCCCACGACGGTGCCGGACTACATCCCCGCGCCGGACCTTACGGCCACTCCCATCCGCCCGGTAGACGTGACCGGCATCGGCAAGCCGGGCGACGTGATCGGGCCCGTCTCGCCCGGCGACGGCCGGCCGCCCACGGGAACCACGGCTCCGGCGGCGCCGAACGACGTGGTGGACGAGGGCATCCTGGACGCCGGCGAGCGGCCCCAGCTCAGCAACCGCGGCGAGCTCGTGCGGCTGTTCGAGCGGTACTACCCGCCGCTGATGCGTGACTCCGGGATCAGCGGGCGCACGGTGGTGCGGTGCGTGGTGGGCACCGACGGGCGCGTGGAGCCCGAGACGATCGAGATCGTGGAGGCCACGAACCCGGCGTTCGCGGACGCGGCGAAGAAGGCGGCGGAGAAGTTCCGCTTCCGTCCCGCGTCTATGATGGGGCAGCCGGTGCGGGTGCTCATCTCCATCCCCATCGACTGGACGCTCCCCCGGTAAGCCGCGCATCGGCCGCGAAGGCAGGAGGACAGAAGGACGGAGGAGGCCCGGCGAGCGCATCGCCGGGCCTCCTCGTTTTCATCCTCCGTCCTCCATCTACCGAAACGTCCAGCCGATGTGTCTCGGGAGATGCGAGTTACGGCGGGGCGGGCGCGGGCGTGTCGGAAGCGCGAGGGGCGTTGCGGGCGTCCCACCACGTCTTCGCGGCGGTGGCGGCCATGATCAGCACGCCGCCGCAGATGGCCCACGTACCGGGCCGCTCGCCGTGCACCAGCCACGCCCACACGGGGTTCAGCGCGGGCTCCACCAGCAGCAGCGTGGACGCCTCCAGCGCGGGCACGTGCCGGATGCCGGCGCTCACGAACAGGTAGGCCACCGCGATCTGGAAGACGCCCAGGTAGCCGATCACCAGCCAGTCCGCCGTGGTCGCGTGGCCCACGGGAAGCGCGGGGGCGAGGCAGACGAGGAAGGCGATGGCGTTGCCCGCAACGACGGTGGGGATGGCCGAGCCCTCGCCGCGGCCGCCCATCCACCGGAGGCCGATCACGGTGAGCGCCCACGCCAGGCCGCTCAGCAGCGCGAGCACGTTGCCGCGGCCGGGGTCCGGCGCGGTGGCGAGCGGCTGGTTGGCGCCGAGCAGGAACATGAGCAGCCCCGCGCCCACCACCGCCATGAACGCCACGTCGCCGCGGCGGATGCGCTCGCGCAGCAGGAACGGGCTGAGCAGCAGGATGTAGAGCGGCGCCGTGCTCTGCAGGAAGATGGTGTTGGCGCTCGTGGTCAGCTTGTTCGCGAGCACGAAGAGCACCATGGTCGCCGCGTACGCCACGCCCACGGGCAGCACGTGCCACGTCCACCCGCGCCGCGCGGCGGGCACCAGCAGCAGCACCGTGGCCGCCGCCACGCCCGAGCGGAAGCTGGCCACCTGCCAGCTCGTGAGCGACGCCGCCTTGATGGCCGCGCCGCCCGTGGAGAACAGCAGCGCCGCGGCGATGATCTGGAGACGGCTGGCGGTGCGGGGACTCACGTGGGCGCCGTTCCGGTTCGCGCGGGAGATAGTGGGAGACGGCGCTGAATCTACCGCGCCCGCCCGCGCTGGCAATCCGCAGGCGCATCCGTCGCGACGCGCCGGCCGGGGATGGTGGACGGCGCGGGGCGGCACGCATAGTGCTTTCCGGCGGGGCGGATTGGATTCGACAAACCCTGTACACAATGGAGCCTTGAGATGGCCGAGCAGCCGAAGATGGGGATCGAGACCGCGCCCGCCGGGAAGAAGCTGGAGCAGCTGTACGGGCTGGTAGAAGGCATCGAGACCGCCATGCTCACCACGCGCCGCGCGGATGGGCACCTGGTGTCGCGGCCCATGGCCACGCAGGCGCGCAGCGAGGGCGCGGACCTGTGGTTCGTGACCGATGGCGAAAGCCACAAGCTGGACGAGCTGGAGCACGATCCGCACGTCAACGTCAGCTACTACCGCGACCGCACCCGCGAGTGGGTCTCGGTGAGCGGCACCGCGCGCATCTCGGTGGACAGGGCCAAGATCCACGAGCTGTACCGGCCGGACTGGAAGGCGTGGTTCGGCGACGGGGGCGGCGCCCGCGACGGCGGGCCCGACGACCCGCGCCTCACCCTCGTGGCCGTGGACGCGGACTCCGTTGTCTACATGGTCAACGACACACCCCGCCCCGTGGTCCTCTTCGAGGTCGTGAAGGGCATCGTCACCGGCCAGCCTCCGCAGATGGGCGAGACCCACGAGCTGAACGCCCAGGAGATGAAGTCCGCCCGCTAGCTCCCCGCAGCCAGTTGGGCGGAGGCGGGGCGAAGAGCGGCTCGGCGGCGGCGGGCGGACTTTCGTCGACCCGTTCCGCTCTGCGGGGCGTCGGAGTGGAAAACCTGTATCTCTCACACGCCCTGCTCGCGCGGACGACGATTGCCGTGGTGCACACGAAGCGGCACACCCACTGCGCGTACACACGCTCGGTGCGCAGGCTGAAGTGCTTCAGCCGGGCAGTCTGCCTGACCTGCTCCAAGAGCTTGGGTTCTGTCACCGGGCCTCCCGAGATGGGAGAGAAATGGAAGGGGTACACTCTCGGTCCAGATAACGCGCTCGGCAAGAGCGCTATGCCTCCACGCGCGCGCATAGCCGCGTGACACCCGTCGTCCGTTCAGGAGATCGGGTTGCGGGGCCGCGAGTTACCGGCCTTGACGCTAGATTGTGAGCGTGTTATCTGGATGCAGATGGAATCCGCTAGGCGCGCTCTCCCCGAGCGATATCTGGAATTATGTCCAGTGAACAACAAGTTAGGCCGCTGGGCAAGCATCGCGGCAGCCCCAGGGGATCTATCCCGCGGCTGCCGTGTGCTTCATCCTGGTGCGTCTCAGGCGGCGAGTCGCCGTACCACCTCACGCGCGCCCTTCCGGTACACCCGTGAGGCACACCAACTCGTCGTCCGGGTCGCGTACCTCCCACCAGCGGCTCTTCGTCTGCTTCACGATGGTGTAGGCGGGCTTCGCAGCGGCTACGGGCGCGGGATCATCCTTCGGCTCCTTGTGCATCGTGCGCTCCATCCTCTTGACCCGAGCCGTCCAGCAGGGCAGCTTTGGTGAGCGGGCGGCCTTCGGGTCGTTCCGTGTGTGAGGCTGGTCGTTCCTTCTTTGCGGGAGAGCGGCCAGCCTCTTTCATTTGCCCTGTGCTCACAATATAGTGTTCACCAGCTACACGGTCAACACAAATTTGTGAGCACAGAATTCCAGATGGAGGGCCAGTTGGAGAGCGCAGACATCGTCGGGCTTGTTCAGCGCGTGCTCCGCGACGGGCCGTTCTCCATGCGGCAACTCGCCGATGATGCCGGCCTGAAGTACGACGTGCTCCGCGGGTGGGCGATCGGGCGAAGGACGCCGACTGCGGAGAATCTCTCTCGCATGGCCGACGGATTCGAGCAGCGCTCTCAGCAGCTCCAGCGGATCGCGGACGAGTTGCGCGAAGCTGCGACTGGACGGCCTTGAAGAGCATCCCGACCGGGCGACGACCGAGCGGGGGCGCGGCCTAACAATCGGCTGCAGGGGATGCGGGGCCTTGCATGTTATCGGGCGCGGCGGAAGCCTTGCGCGGCGGCCCCGCACCCTGACCCTTGTGTTGTTCGCCGGCTCTACTGACGTTCGATCATCGCCGCAATATGGAACTCGCCCTCGTCGCACTGATTCCCGCCGGCTTGCCAGGGCTCCAATGGCGCCGCCGGCTCGCCAGTCTGAGGCTGGCCACGACCATGGCCGCTCTGGCCGTGCTTCGGCCTGCGGGCCTATGCGACACGATCACGGATCCGCCACTGACCCGCCCCGCGCCCGAGGGCCGAATCCCCCGTCCCCCCGTCACCGCGCCCGTGCAGATTTTCCTGGCGTTCGCTGCGGGTACATTGCTGAGCGCCGGGTACGCCCTTCATCCGGCTTGGTGGGCCCCCTGGTTCGCCCCTGTGCTGCTGCTCGTGGCAGCCTCAGGCACACGCCTTCCCGCGCAAGCCATCGGCGCCATGGCCGGGGCGGTGGCGACGACAAGCGTGTTGGCTTACTACGGGGAGATGATCGGCTGGCCGACGACGCTGTTGATCGCCGTCGCACGCGCGGCCTCGTGGATGTTCGCGGTCCGGCTGACGATCTCGGCTACCCGGTATCTGCCGCTGCAGGGAACGGTATTCGTTCTCCCCGGCACCATCGCTGCCTTCGAGCTCGTGGCACTGCGGGCCTCGCCGCACGGAGCGGCAGGGAGCCTGGCCTACAGCCAGATGAGCGTGCCGGGTGTGATCCAGATCGCGGCGCTCGGCGGCGTGTGTGCAGTCGTCTTCCTGGTGCTGCTTCCGGGCTCGCTGGTGGGCCTCTGTCTCTCCAGGCGCTACCCTCGTGCGGGGAATCGGACGGCAGGCGCCCTGGTCGGCGTGATCGTCCTCGTCGTGGCTCTATTTTCCGCTGCTCGGATCTATGCTCCGCAATCAGGACGCACCGTGCCGGTCACGCTCATCGCGACGAACCGGTACGATGGTGTCCCGGCTGGCTGGGAGGACGTATGGACAACGTACCGCCCGGCGGTCGTCAGGTCCGCCATACCCGGCGGGCTCGTGGTGCTACCCGAGAAGCTCGTCCTGCTCGATCGCGACGATGCTGCCCGCGCCGCGCAGGACGTTCTTGCCGTAGCCCACGGGACCGGCGCGGCAATCATCATCGGTATCGAGACACGCGACGGCGGAGTCTACCTCAACCGGGCCCTGATGGCGGCACCGGATGGCCGCGCCACCTGGTACGACAAGCAACGGCTCGTCCCCGGCTGGGAGGCGCGCGACACCCCCGGCGACGTACCGGTGTTTCTCGAGGTCGTGGGTACGCGTGTGGGCATCGCCATCTGCAAAGACATGCACATCCCGGAGATCGGTCGACAGTACGCGGGTAACGCAGCGATCATGGCCGTACCATCGTACGACTTCGGTCGCGATGGGTGGATGGGTGCACGAATGACGGCAATGCGGGCTGTAGAGAACGGCTTCGCGGTTGCGCGCAGCGCGCGAAACGGACTCGTGAGCGCCTATGATCGAACGGGTCGTGTGCGGGTTGAGCGTCCGGTAGGCGATAGCATCACAGTTGCGACAGCGATCCTCCCCGCCGTGGGAGCACCGACCCTCTATGGTCGAATGGGTGACGTGTTCGGGTGGTTCTGCCTGGGCGGAACCGTACTGCTGTGGATCTGGCTCCGTTTGGCCAAGCGGCGGGAGAAAGTCATGTTGCGCAACCACAACCGCTGAGCCACGGTGAGGGATGACTTCGCCGAAGCGGAGGCGCCGTCTGGTATATCCGAGTCCGCACGGTCGGCGCGTGCTCAGTTGCGGGTTCAATACCGCCATAGCGGGGGTCTTCCGGCCGAGATGCTTGCTCCCGATCCTTAACCCCGCCGGCGAACCAGTCGTTGGAGCGGACCTTCGGCAGTTCAACTCGGTCGTTAGGCTACGGGCCTAACAATCGGCTGCAGGGGAT
>DASRQW010000219.1 GCA_035696245.1 Longimicrobiaceae bacterium
TTCGCGCAGGAGCGGCTGTGGTTCCTGGACCAGATGGAGCCCGGCGGCGCCGCGTACAACATGCCCGCCGCGCTGCGCCTGTCCGGCGCGCTGGACGTGCGGGCGCTGGATGCGGCGCTGGGCGAGATCGTGGCCCGCCACGAGTCGCTGCGCACCACCTTCGCGGCGGTCGACGGGCGCCCGGTGCAGGTCGTCGCCCCCGCACAGCCCTTCACACTGCCGGTGGAGGACGTCCCGGCGTCCGATGAAGCTGCGCGCGAGGCGGAGGTGCACCGCCGCGCGTCGGAAGAGGCGACGCGGCCGTTCGACCTGGCGGCGGGCCCGCTCTTCCGCGCGAGCCTGCTCCGCCTCGGCGAGCGGGAGCACGTGCTGCTGCTCGCCATGCACCACGTGGTCAGCGACGGGTGGAGCATGGGCGTCTTCGTGCGCGAGCTCACGGCGCTATACGAGGCGTTCGGCGCGGGCCGCCCGTCGCCGCTGCCGCCGCTGGCGGTGCAGTACCCGGACTTCGCGGCGTGGCAGCGCGAGCACCTGAGCGGCGCCGCGCTGGACGAGCAGCTCGCGTACTGGCGCGGCGCTCTGGCCGGCGCTCCCGCGCTGCTGGAGCTTCCGACTGACCGGCCGCGGCCCGCGACGCAAACCTTCCCCGGCGCCATCTACCGCTTCGGCCTTCCCGCGTCGCTCCAGGCCGCCGTGGGCGACGTGGCGCGCCGGGAGGGCGCGACGCCGTTCATGGTGCTGCTCGCCGCCTTCCAGGCGCTGCTGGCGCGCTGGTCCGGCCAGGACGACGTGGTGGTGGGCACGCCCATCGCCGGCCGCGTGCGCGCGGAGCTGGAGCCGCTGATCGGCTTCTTCGTGAACACGCTCGCGCTGCGGGCGGACCTCGGGGGCGACCCGACGTTCGCGGCGCTGCTGGGGCGCGTGAAGGAGACGACGCTGGGCGCCTTCGCGCACCAGGAGGTCCCGTTCGAGAAGCTGGTGGAAGAGCTGAACGTGGAGCGCAGCCTGGCCCACGGCCCCGTCTTCCAGGTGATGTTCGCGCTCCAGAACGCGGAGATGGGCGGCCTGCGCCTGGGCGGTGTGGAGCTGGGGATGGTGGATGCGGGCACCGGCACGTCCCGCTTCGAGATGACCGTTTCGATGATGGAGACGGAGGAGGGCCTTTCCGGCACGGTCGAGTACAACACCGACCTGTTCGACGAGGGCACCATCGCCCGTCTCGCCGAGCAGTTCGGCACCCTGCTGGAAGCCGCGACCGCCGCGCCGGAGCGCCGCCTCTCCGCCGTGGACCTGCTTTCGGGAGATGAGCGGCGGCGCATCGTCTACGAGTGGAGCGGCCGCGCGACGGACTACCCGCGCACCTCGTCCGTCCACGCGCTCTTCGCCGCGCAGGCTGCGGAGACGCCCGATGCGCTGGCGGTGAAAGCGGGAGATGCGCGGCTGTCGTATGCGGAGATGGACGCGCGGAGCAACCGTCTGACGCGGCATCTCCAGTCGCTCGGCGCGGGCGCCGGGAGCCGCGTGGGGCTGTCGATGCAGCGCTCGGCGGAGATGGTGGTGGCGCTGCTCGCGATCCTGAAGGCCGGCGCGGCGTACGTGCCGCTAGACCCGGCTTATCCGGCCGAGCGCCTGGCGTTCATGCTTGCTGACTCCGCCGTCTCGGTCCTGCTCGTGGATGATGTCGTCCCGGCCGCGCTCTCGTCCTTCGCCGGCGCCGTTGTTTCCCTCTCGGCAGATGCGGAGCGGATCGCGGCGCAGAGCCCCGCATCTCCCGACGTCGCCGTGCCCGCGGAGGCGACGGCGTACGTCATCTACACGTCCGGCTCCACGGGCCAGCCGAAGGGCGTCGCCGTCCCGCATCGCGCCGTCGTGCGGCTGGTGCGCGGGAACGACTTCGCGGACTTCGGGCCGGATCACGTCTTCCTCCAGCTTGCGCCCATCGCGTTCGACGCATCGACCTTCGAGGTGTGGGGCGCGCTGCTGAACGGCGCCACGCTGGCCGTCTTCCCGCCCCATACGCCCTCGCTGGAGGAGCTTGGCGGCTTCCTGGTGCGCGAGAAGGTCACGACCGCGTGGCTGACGGCTGGCCTCTTCCACCAGATGGTGGATGAGCGGCTGGACGACCTCGGCGCGCTGCGGCAGCTTCTCGCGGGCGGAGACGTGCTCTCGGTGCCGCACGTTCGACGCGTCATCGAGGCGCATCCGCATCTGCGCGTCATCAACGGCTACGGGCCGACGGAAAGCACGACGTTCACCTGCTGCCACACCGTCGTTCCGGGAGATGTGGAGCGGGGCAGCATCCCCATCGGCCGGCCGGTCGCGAACACGCGCATCTACGTGCTGGACCGCGCGATGCAGCCGGTTCCGGCCGGCGTCCCGGGCGAGCTGTACATCGGCGGCGACGGGCTGGCGCATGGTTATCTCAACCGTCCGGACCTGACGGCCGAGAAGTTCGTCGCGGACCCGTTCTCGGCAGGTGGGGATGCGCGGCTGTACCGGAGCGGCGACCGGGTGCGGTGGCTGGCGGACGGAACGGTCGAGTTCCTGGGGCGGATGGACGAGCAGGTGAAGATCCGCGGCTTCCGCATCGAGCCGGGCGAGATCGAGGCGGCGCTCGCCGCGCATCCGCGCATCCGCAGCGCATCCGTGGTGGCGCGCGAGGACGCGGGCGGCGGCAAGCGCCTCGTAGCCTACGTCGTCGCGGCAGCGGACGGCGCCGCATCTGCCGAGTCGCCCGCATCGACCGAGGATCCCGAAGCAGCCGCATCGACCGAAGCGGCAGCATCTTCCGACGCGTCGTCATCTTCCGAAGCGCAGGCATATTCCGCATCTGCGGACGTGCTTTCGGCGGAGGAGATGAGGGCGTGGCTGCGGCGGACGCTGCCGGAGCACATGGTGCCCGCGGCGTTCGTGTGGATGGACGCGCTGCCGCTCACGGCGAACGGCAAGGTGGACCGCCGCGCGCTGCCCGCGCCGGAGCACGCCGAAGCCGGGGGCGAGTACGTGGCGCCGCGCACGGAGACCGAGCGGGCGATGGCGGCGATCTGGGCGGAAGTGCTGGAGGCGCCGCGGGTGGGCGTGGAGGACGGGTTCTTCGACCTGGGCGGCCACTCGCTGATCGCGACGCGCGTGATGTCGAAGGTGCGCCAGGCGTTCGGCGTGGAGCTGCCGCTGCGCGCGATCTTCGAGGCGCCCACGGTGGCCGGCCTCTCCGCGCGCGTGGACGCCGCCCTCGCGGCAGGCGACGACGGGCGCGCGCCGCCCATCGTGCGGCGGGAGCACGGCGGGCGGGTGCCGCTGTCGTTCGCGCAGGAGCGGATGTGGTTCCTGGACCAGATGGAGAGCACCGGCAGCGCGTACAACCTGCCGCTGGTGCTGCGGATAGAGGGCGCGCTGGACGTGGACGCCCTGCGACGCGCGCTCAACGAGATCGTCGCGCGCCACGACGTCCTCCGCACCACCTATCCCGTCGTGAACGGCGAGCCGGTGCAGCACGTGGCGGACGACCTCGTCCTGCCGCTGCCGGTGCAGGACCTCTCGCATCTCCCGCCTGCCGAGCGCGAGGAGGAGACGCGCCACGTGGCCGCCGCGGAGTCGTGGCGCCGCTTCGACCTGGCGAGCGGCCCCATCGTCCGCGCCTCGCTGCTCCGCCTGGCGCCCCAGGAGCACGCGTTCGTCCTGGTGATGCACCACATCGCGGGCGACGGGTGGTCGCTGGGCGTGCTCTCCGCCGAGCTTGGCGCGCTGTACGAGGCGTTCAAGGCGGGCGATGCGTCGCCGCTGCCGCCGCTGGCGGTGCAGTACGCGGACTACGCGGCGTGGCAGCGCGAGTGGCTGAGCGGCGACGAGCTGGAGCGGCAGCTTGGCTACTGGCGCGGGCACCTGGCCGGCGCGCCCGCGGCCATCGACCTGCCCACGGACCGTCCCCGCCCCCCGGTGCAGACGTTCAGCGGCGCGCTGGAGTGGTTCGACCTGCCGCGCGGCACGGGCGACGAGCTGGACCGCCTGGCCCGCGGCGAGGGGGCGACGCCGTTCATGGTGCTGCTGGCCGTCTTCCAGCTCCTCCTGTCCCGCTGGTCCGGCCAGGACGACGTGGTGGTCGGAACCCCCATCGCCGGCCGCGCGCACGGCGAGACGGAGCCGCTGATCGGATTCTTCGTGAACACGCTGGCGCTGCGCGGCGACCTGTCCGGCGATCCCACGTTCCGCGATCTGGTGCGGCGCGCGCGGGCGGCGGCGCTGGGCGGCTTCGCGCACCAGGAGCTCCCGTTCGAGAAGCTGGTGGGCGAGCTGGCCGTGGAGCGCAGCACCAGCCACACGCCCGTGTTCCAGGTGATGTTCTCGCTGCAGAACGTGGGGCTCAAGGGGCTGGATCTGCCCGGCCTGCGCTTCAGCGAGATCGGCACGGACATCGACACCGCCAAGTTCGACCTCTCCCTCACCGCGGTGGAGACGCCGGACGGCATCCGCGCGGCGTTCGAGTACAACACCGACCTGTTCGATGCGGAGACGGTGCGCCGCATGGCCGGCCACTTCTCCGCCCTGGCCGCGTCCGCCTCCTCCGCGCCCGACGCTCCCATCTCCCGCCTGGCGATGCTGTCGGACGACGAGCGGGAGGAGGCCGTGGGCCGCTGGAACGATACGGAGCGCGAGTGGCCGGACGCGTCGCCCGTGCACCGGCTGTTCGAGGCGCGCGCCGCCGCCACGCCGGATGCAGTCGCGCTGGAGCAGGCGGGCGAGCGCGGGACGTACGCGGAGCTGAACGCGCAGGCGAACCGCATCGCGCACCATCTCGCGGCGCTGGGCGCGGGGGCGGAGTCGCGCGTGGGCGTGTGCCTGGAGCGGTCGCCGGAGATGGTGGCGGGGCTGCTGGGCATCCTCAAGGCGGGCGCGGCGTACGTGCCGCTCGACCCTGTCTACCCGGCGGAGCGCCTGGCGTACCTGGCGGAAGATGCGGGGCTGCGCATCGCCCTCACCACGCTGGACCTGTCCGACCGGCTGCCGCCTGGCGTCGTCCCGGTGCTTCTGGACGCGGATGCGCAGGCCATCGCCGCCCGCCCATCTACCGATCCCGCCGTGCCGGTCCACGCGGAGAGCCTGGCGTACGTCATCTACACGTCCGGCTCCACGGGCAAGCCCAAGGGCGTGCTGGTGCCGCACGGCGGCGTGGCGAACTACACGCGCTTCGCCGCCCGCGAGTACGCGCT
Organism: Longimicrobiaceae bacterium; assembly: GCA_035696245.1. Classification (NCBI taxonomy): domain Bacteria; kingdom Pseudomonadati; phylum Gemmatimonadota; class Longimicrobiia; order Longimicrobiales; family Longimicrobiaceae; species Longimicrobiaceae bacterium. Next base: position 5,208 of record DASRQW010000219.1, read on the forward strand.
GACGGCGGCGGACCGCTTCCTCCAGTTCGCGAACATCAGCTTCGACGCCAGCGTGGAGGAGCTGTTCGCGCCGCTCGCCACCGGCGGCACGCTCGTCCTGCGGACCGACGCGATGATCGCATCGCCAGCGGCGTTCCTGTCGCTGTGCGGCGAGTGGGGCATCACAGCCCTGTCGCTGCCCACCGCGTACTGGCACCAGGTCGCAGCCGCGATGGCGGCCGACGGGCTGCCGCTGCCGGAGAGCGTACGGCTGGTGGTGATCGGCGGCGAGCGGGCGCTGCCGGAGCGCGTGGCGGACTGGCAGGAGGCGGTCGATCCCCGCGTGGTGCTCTACAACTCGTACGGGCCCACCGAGGTGACCGTCGCGGCGACCTTCACCGTCGTCGCGGACGGCGCCGGGAGGGCGGAGCGGGAGATCAGCATCGGCCTGCCGGTGGACAACGACACCGCATACGTGCTGGACGATGCGGGGCAGCCCGTGCCCGTGGGCGTGCCCGGCGAGCTGTGCCTGGGCGGCGCCGGCGTGGTCCGCGGCTACCTGGGTCGGCCGGGGCTGACGGCGGAGAAGTTCGTCCCGGACCCGTTCTCCGCCCGCCCCGGCGCGCGCCTGTACCGCACGGGCGACCGCGCGCGCCGCCGCGCGAACGGCGAGCTGGAGTTCCTGCGGCGCGCGGACGACCAGGTGAAGGTGCGCGGCTTCCGCGTGGAGCTGGGCGAGATCGAGTCGCTGCTGCGCGAGGCGGACGCGGTGGCCGAGGCCGTCGTCGTCGCCGGGCCGGACGCGCGGGGGGAGGTGCGCCTTGCCGCCTACCTCGTCGCGGAAGAGGGCGCGGCGCCCGCCGTGCCGGAGATCCGCTCCGCGCTGCGCGAGCGGCTGCCGGAGTACATGGTGCCCGGCGCATTCGTGGTGGTGGATTCCCTCCCGCTCACGCCCAACGGCAAGATCGACCGCGCCGCCCTGCCGATTCCGGAACCCGACGCGGGCGATGCGGAGCGCGGGACGTTCGCGCCCCTGCGCTCGCCGCTGGAGGAGACGCTGGCGGCCATCTGGAGCGAGGTGCTGGGGGTGGAGCGGGTGGGCGCCCACGACAACTTCTTCGACCTGGGCGGGCGCTCGCTGCTGCTGGCGCAGGTGCACGAGCGCATCCGGACGGAGCTGGGGCGCGAGGTGGGGATGGTGTCGCTGTTCAAGTATCCCACCGTGCGCCTCCTCGCGGACTTCATCGCCCGCGACGCGGACGACGGCGTGGAGACGACGGAACGCGGGCGGGAGCGCGCGGCGGCGCGGCGGGAATCGCGGGACCGGCGGCGGGAGCGGAGGTGAGGGGGAGACGGCCCTCACCCGGCTCGTAAAACTCGCCTGCCCTCTCCCGCAAGCGGGAGAAGGAACGGGTCCACGGTGGCTGGGGTGGTGGTGCCCAGGCGGGCCTCCTCGCGGCCGATGCGGTGGCGGACTCGCGCTGCGCGCTGCGCGCTGCGGGGGCGAGGGCGGTGCGGCCGGCTACGGCCTTCGTCCGAAGGACGACCGCAGTTCATAGCCGGGGGTTTCATACCCCCGGCGCGGCAGCGACGGCAACTGGATCCGCGCGGATGGTGCGGCAGCAGCCCGCGCAGGCGGGCTTCGCGCCGTAGCCCGCGGCTTTAGCCGCCAGGGCAATGCTGCGGCGAATCACCCGTCGCCCCGCGACCTCGCCGCCGCAAGCCGTAGCCGTTAGTCCCCGCAGGGGGACTTTGCGCGGTCGTTGCCGCAGTTTCAACCGCCCGCCGCCGCGTTGCCGCGCGTCTGGACCGCGCGGCACCCCCGGGCGCCGATCCACATCTCCTGACAACAACGGCATCCGCGGCGCAGATGCGGCTACGGGCGCGAACGGTTGGCCCGCAACTTCTCTCGATGGCTTCATGATGGACGCGACAATGGACGGAACCACGCTGGCGCCGGGAACGGACGAGGAGGACGAGGTCTACGTCTTTCCCGTGTCGTTCGCGCAGCAGCGGCTGTGGTTCCTGGACCGACTGGAGCCGGGCAGCACCTTCTACAACACCCCGCTGCCCGTCCGCCTGCTCGGCCCGCTGGACGTGCCCGCGCTAGAGGCCGCGCTCAGCGAGATCGTGCGCCGCCACGAGACGCTGCGCACCACGTTCGCGGTGGTGGACGGGCAGCCGGTGCAGTCCATCGCGTCGCCGCGCCCGGTGCCGCTGCCGGTGGTGGAGCTGGGCGACGTCGCGGAGGAAGAGCGCGAGGCAGCGGTCCAGGCCAAGGTCGCGGAGCTGGTGACCCGTCCGTTCGACTTGGAGCGCGGGCCGCTCTTCCAGGCCACGCTGGTCCGCATCGCCCCGCAGGACCACGTGCTCGCGCTGGCGATGCACCACATCCTGTGCGACGCCTGGTCCATCGGCGTGCTGATGGGCGAGGTGAACACGCTGTACGAGGCGTTCCGCGAGGGCCGCGAATCGCCGCTGCCGGAGCCCGCGATCCAGTACGCGGACTTCGCCGTCTGGCAGCGCGAGCACCTGGCGGGCGAAGGGCTGGAGCGGCAGCTCGCGTTCTGGAAGCAGCACCTCGCGGGCGCTCCGCCCGTGCTCGACCTTCCGTACGACCGCCCGCGCCCGGCCGTGCAGACGTACCGCGGCGCCACCGTGCGCGCGGACCTCTCCCGCGCCACGATGGACGCGCTCACGGCGTTCGCGCGGCGCGACGGCGGCACGCTGTTCATGGTGCTGCTCGCCGCGTACAAGACGGTGCTCGGCAGATGGGCGGGGCAGGAGAACGTGGTGGTCGGCACGCCCATCGCCGGGCGGATGGACGAAGAGACCGAGGCGCTGATCGGCCTCTTCATCAACACGCTGGCCGTGCACACCGACCTCTCCGGCGATCCCACCTTCCGCGAGCTGGTAGGCCGCGTGCGCGAGGGGCTGCTGGGAGCGTATGCGCACCAGGAGCTTCCGTTCGAGAAGCTGGTGGAAGAGATGCACGTGGAGCGCAGCCTGTCGCACGCGCCCATCTTCCAGGTGATGATGGTGCTGCAGAACGCGCCCACGCTGGCCGGCGCCGCTCCGCTCCAGGGCACCGAGTTCGCGCCCATGGACGTGCCGCGCGACACGCAGAAGTACGACCTGACGCTCAACGCCGCCGAGCATCCGGAAGGCGTGCACCTGGCGCTCAGCTTCAGCACCGACCTGTTCGACGCGGAGACGGTCGCGCGTCTACTCGACCATCTCACCACCCTGCTGGAGTCCGTCGCGGCGGACCCGAACCGCCGCATCTCGCGCATCCCCCTCAGCGCGGCGGACGAGCGGGAGACGGTGCTGCGCGAGTGGAACCGGACGGAGCGCGACCTCGGCCCCGCATCCACCGTCCACGCGCTCTTCGAGGCCCAGGCGCGAGAGACGCCGGACGCCACGGCTGTCGTCTTCGGCGACACCGTGCTGACGTACGCGGAGCTGGATGCGCGGGCTGGGCGGCTCGCGCGGCATCTCCGGACGCTCGGCGTGGGGCCGGACGTGCCGGTGGCGATCTCCGTCCATCGGTCTGCCGAGATGGTCGTGGGGATGCTCGGCGTGATGAAGGCGGGCGGTGCGTATCTGCCCGTCGACCCCGCCTACCCGGCCGAGCGGCGCGCGTACATGCTGGAGGATTCGGGCGCCCGTGTCGTCCTCACCATGCGCGACCTCGCCACGAACCTGCCGGAGCACACCGCCCGCGTCGTCCTCCTCGACGCGCCGCTGGACGTCGCATCACCCGACAACGCAACCGCTTCGGTAGATGCTGGCGAGGCGGCGGGAGATGCGGGGATTCCGGTGGATGCCGATCCATCGAACCTGGCGTACGTCATCTACACGTCGGGCTCCACGGGGCGGCCGAAGGGCGTGATGGTGCCGCACGCGGGCGTGTGCAACCTCGTCCGCGCGCAGATCGAAGCCTTCGGGCTCACGCGCGAGAGCCGGGTGCTCCAGTTCGCGTCGTACAGCTTCGACGCGTCGGTGTCGGAGATCTTCCCGGCGCTGCTCTCCGGCGCCACGCTCGCGGTCGCCCCGCGCGAGTCGCTCATGCCCGGCGAGCCGCTGCGCACCACGCTTCGGGAGATGCGGATCACCTTCGCCAAGGTGCCGCCCTCCGTCCTCGGCGCCATGCCGGACGCGGACTTCCCCGCGCTCGCGACCATCGCCTCCGCCGGCGAGGCGTGCCCGGCGGACGTGGCGCGGCGCTGGGCGGCCGGGCGGCGCTACCTGAACGTCTACGGGCCGACGGAGACCACCGTCTGCGCCACCATCGGCTTCGGGGGAGACGGGCAGCGGCGGCCGCCCATCGGCGGGCCCATCGCGAACGTGCGGGCCTACGTGCTGGACGCTGCGGGCGAGCCGTCGCCCATCGGCGTGCCGGGCGAGATCTTCGTGGGCGGCGCTGGTGTCACGCGCGGCTACCTCGGCCGCCCGGGCCTCACGGCGGAGCGCTTCGTCCCCGATCCCTACTCGGCCCAGCCGGGCGCGCGGATGTACCGTACGGGCGACCGCGGGCGCTGGCTGGCCGGCGGCACGGTAGATTACCTCGGGCGGCTGGACGAGCAGGTTAAGGTGCGCGGCTTCCGCATCGAGCCGGGGGAGATCGAGAGCGTGCTCCGGTCGCATCCCTCCGTCGCCGAGGCCGCCGTGATCGCCCGCCCCTCCGACGCGGGCGACCTGCGCCTCGCGGCCTACGTCGTCCCCTCGTCCGGCACGGCGGACGTGTCGCCCGCGACGCTGCGGGCCTTCGTGGCGGACCGGCTGCCGGAGCACATGGTGCCGGCGTACTTCGTGGCCCTGCCCGCGCTGCCGCTCACGCCCAACCGCAAGCTGGACCGCCGCGCCCTCCCCGCGCCCGACGCCTCGCTGGGCGCCGCCGCGGAGTTCGTGGCCGCGCAGGGCGCGGTGGAAGAGATGCTGTCCGCCGTGTGGCGCGAGGTGCTGGCGGTGGACCGCGTGGGCGTGAACGACAACTTCTTCGAGCTCGGCGGCCACTCGCTCCTCCTGGCGCGCGTGCAGTCCCGCATCGAGGAGCAGATCGGCCGCCCCGTCCCGATGGTGTCGCTCTTCCGCTTCCCCACCGTCCGCACGCTCGCCGCACATCTCCGCGAAGGCGAGCCCGACGACACGGTGACGGTGCAGAAGGGGCGAGCGAGGGCAGATGCGCGGAGAGCCGCGCGGGCGGGGAGGGTTGAGAGGCCCTCACCTGGCTCGTAAAACTCGCCTGTCCTCTCCCGCAAGCGGGAGAAGAAACGGGGTCCACGGTGGATGGGGTGATGGTGCCCGGGTGGGCCTACTCGTGGCCGGTGCGGTGGCGACTCGCGCTGCGCGCTGCGGGAGGGCGGGTAGAGTGGCCTCGGTGCGGAGCCCTGGCTCATCGTAGCAAAGGTGGATGTGTTTGCGGGGATGGTGCGGCAGTAGCCCGCGCAGGCGGGCTTCGCGCCGTTGTTGCCGCGGTTTCAACCGCCAGGCACCTCCGGCGCCGATGAGGACGATGTACGTGATGCTGCCGGGAACTCGGTACTTCAGGGTGACGGAATGACGGAGGCGATGTTGGATCCGATGGAGGCGCCGGCCGCGGCCGGGGGGAACGACGACGTCTACGTCTTCCCCGTGTCGTTCGCGCAGCAGCGGCTCTGGT
>DASRQW010000220.1 GCA_035696245.1 Longimicrobiaceae bacterium
CCGCGGACCTGGGCTGCGAGGTCGAGGAGGACCAGATGATGGAAGGCATCCTGAAGGTGGATGCCAACTTCCAGACCTCCACCTCCGGCATCTACGCCGCGGGCGACATCGTCCCCGGCTCGCGCCTCGCCCTCCGCGCCGCCGCCGAAGGCACGCGCGCCGCCCTCGGCATCCACAAGTCCCTCACCCCCGAAGACCGCAAGGTCTGAAGCTTCCTCGGACCGGACGAATCAACAGTCCGCGAATAGTTCTCCCTCCCCCAGGCAGTTTTGGGGGAGGGCCGGGGAGGGGGCCGCTCCCCGCCCCCCCCCATCCTCCGAAACGCACAAAATCCCCCCGTCCGCACCGGACGAGGGGATCACGGGCCATCGATCCACCCCGAAGCTCTTACCGCGACCGCGTGTCCGCCCGCCTCTCCACCGGCGCGCTCTCCGGCCACAGGCGGTTGCGGCCCTTGAGCAGCGGCGCCAGCGCGGCCAGCATCCCCGACACAGTCTGGAACCGGTTGCCCGCGTCGGCGTCCAGGCAGCGCAGGATCAGCCGCTCCAGCTCACCCGTGACCTGCGGGTTGTGCAGGTGCGGCGGCACGGGCGGGTGCGTGAGCTGCGGGTACCGCGTGGTCAGCTCGCGCGTGGTGAGCGCGCGCGGGCTGCCGTCGGTGTTGCGCGGGGAGATGGCGGTGGCAGCCGCGCGGGCGTCCCAATCGGCATCGTCGTCGTCGTCCCACTCGTCGTCGTCGTCCTCGGCGGGCTGCTCGCTGGGCCACTTGCCGGTGAGCAGCTCGTACAGCAGCGCGCCCAGGCCGTACACGTCTGTGGCGGGGCTCAGCGGGTCGCGGCGGATCTGCTCCGGCGCCATGTACGGCGCCGTCCCCAGCCGGTCCGCCGGCCGCCGCGCGGGCTCGATGGGCCGCACCACGTCGAAGTCCAGCAGCACCGGCACGCCCTCGCGCAGGTGGATGTTGGCGGGCTTAAGGTCGCGGTACAGGTAGCCGCAGCGGTGCAGGTAGTGGATGGCGGCGCCCACGTTCATGGTGGCGCGGATCGCATCCGGCACGTGCAGGCGGCGCTTGGGAAGGCCCTCCAGAACGTCGAAGAGCGACGGCCCGGCCAGGTACTCCAGCAGCATGTACGGCCGCCCGTCGGCCTCGCCGCTGCCGAAGAGCTGCACGATGTTGGGGTGGCGCAGCTTGGCCAGCACGCGCGCCTCGCGCCGCACCGAGGCGGGCAGCACCCCGTCCGCCCGCATGTGCGCGGGCGAGACGAGCTTGGCGGTCAGCGCGCACCAGTGCTTGTTGCTCCACACCTGGTACAGCTCGGTCACGCGGCCGCAGGCCAGGTGGCCGATGACCGTCAGGTCGCCCACGCGGTCGCCCACTGCCAGCGAGAACCGGGCGCGCGGCACGCTGGGCTCGTGCTCCCACCGGCGCGCGGCGGCCAGGCCCTGGTAGCGTGCGCGGGCGATCCCCGAATCGGGCATGTGTCTTGTATGAAAGAAGTTGAGACGCGAAGGCCGCGCCGCTCGTCATCAGGGTGATGCCGGCACGCACGGCATCTACGCAACGGCCGTACCCGCTCCCGCGGCGCCGGAACCCTGGCGCCGGGCACGGGTAGGCATGTATCGTGAACCCATCCCCCAGCCGAAGGTGATCCATGCTACGCCAATGTGCAGCCGCGCTCGCCGGCCTCACCGTGCTGGTGCTCGGCGCGGGCAAGGCCGGGGCCCAGACGCCGGCGGCGGAGTGGACCCCGCCCACGAACGAGATGCCGGCCATGCCGTCCATGGCCGACCTGCAGGGGAACTGGCAGTCCACCTTCGCCCAGTGGTTCCGTGGGGTGGATGCGGTCTCCGGCGTGTCGCTGGCGCAGGTGCAGGCCACGGGCGAGACCACGCGCGGCGGCGCCCGTGCGCGCTTCGTGCGCTTCATGGCGGGCCCGCGCCAGGTGGCCGTCTGGACCGACCGCAACGGCGACGGGCGCGCGGACATGATCGAGCTGTTCCGCAGCGGCGCCGTGGTGGTGCAGCTGGTGGACCCCACCTTCGGCGGCCACGCGCACGTGCTGCGGCTGTACGACGCCTCGGGCGCGCTGGCCCGCGAGACGCGCCTCCAGTAGCTCCCGCGTGACCGGCCGTGAGCTGCTGGCGGCCTACGCCGCCACCGCTTGGAAGGTCGATCTGCCCGCCGGCGTCGCCTGGGTCCGCCCGGGTGCCGCGGCGGACCCGGCGCTCCGCCCCGCAGGCATCGTCACGGCGCACAACCCCGCGTCGGACCCGAAAACCACCGAACGACAGAACCGAACTGCACAGGCGGCGCTCCTCCGCGAGCTTCGCCTGCGCCGCATCTCCTTCTTCCCCTCCCTCGCCATCCCCTCCGGCCCCGACGCCGAGCGCTGGACGGAGCCCGGCTTCGCCCTGGTGGATGTCGATCGCGCGACGGCGGTCGATCTTGGCAAACGCTTCGGCCAGAACGCCATCGTGTGGGTCGACACCGCGGGTCGCGTCACCCTCGTCGCGACACGGGCCGGGTTCTGCGGTGTCGAAGTCGGAGACGAGCTTCCGGTCTGACGACGCCGAGGCGCAAACTCACGCGCCGAGCGGCGTCGCAAGTGAGCTTGCTGACAACCTCCGACGCGGATCGATACTGCGGGAGCAGCCCGCGCAGGCGGGCTTCGCGCCGTGGTAGCCCGCGGCTTCAGCCGCCAGGGCGATGCGGTGCGGCGATCCACTTCACGCCGCACCGCAATTGCCGGATGCTTCATCCGCACGATCTTCATCTCTGCTCGAATCAAGACTGTTCCCTTCTCGGCGCGACTCTGTAGATTTGCCGGCTCACCCCGAGTCTTCCCGCCTGCATCCTCGCAGGCTGCGGACGAAGCGCGGCAAGCCTTCCGCAGCAAAGATCCACATCCCCTGAAATGGACCGGGAGATGCGGGGCGGCCCACGCGGTGCCCCGTCGAACCCGTTTTCGCCGAGATAATGCTCGTACAGAACCGCATGACCCGCGACCCCGTCGCGGTCTCTCCCGGCGACACGCTGGCGCACGCGGCGCGGCTCACCCGCGAGCACCGCATCCGCCACCTGCCCGTGGTCGCAGACGGAGAGCTCGTGGGCATCGTATCGGACCGCGACATCCGCCTCGCATCTCCCTCGCCGCTGGTGACGGCGGACGGGGAGGTGGCGGAGTTCATGGAAAGCACCCGCGTGGACGCGGTGATGACGCGCGACGTGGTGACCGTGGGCCCGTGCGAGGCGGTGGAGGAGGCGGCAAAGCTGATCTACCGCCGCCGCGTAGGCGCGCTCCCCGTGGTCGACGTGAACAACTGCCTCATCGGCATCCTGTCGGAGACCGACGTGCTGCGCGCGTTCGTGGAGATGGTAGGTGGCGTGGAGCCCTCCACGCGCCTGGAGGTGTCGCTTCCCGACCGGCCGGGCGAGCTGGCCCGTGCCGTCCGCGTCCTGGGCGAGGACCTGCGGCTCAACATCACCGGCATCCTCGTCTCGCAGGCGCGGCGGCAGGCGAGCAAGACGGCCATCGTCCACGTCGCCACCATCGACCCGCGCGAGGCCATCGCCGCGCTGGAGGCCGCGGGGTTCGTGGTCGGCTGGCCATCTCTCGAAACCGACCTGCGCCGCGGGATGGGCGAGTGAAGTCCGCCCTGATCTGGGACCCCGCCGTCCTGGAGTACCGCTTCCGGCCCGACCACCCGTTCAACCCCAAGCGCCTGGAGCTGGCCGTCTCCCTCATCGAGGCGATGGGGCTGGTGGACGACGGCGACCACCGCATCGTCGCCACCCGCGCCGCCACCGAGGCCGAGCTCCTGCGCGTCCACTCGCCCGAGTACGTGGAGGCCGTGAAGCGGCTGAGCAGCGGCGGCGACCCGGCCGAGGCGTGGCAGTGGGGCCTGGGCACCGACGACACGCCCGTGTTCCCCGGCATGCACGACGTCACCTCGCTCGTGGTGGGCGGCACCATCCGCGCGGCGGAGCTGGTGATGGGCGGCGAGGTGCAGCGCGCCTTCAACATCTGCGGCGGGCTGCACCACGCGCACCGCGACCGGGCCAGCGGCTTCTGCGTGTACAGCGACCTGGCGGCGGCCATCGCGTGGATCCGCGAGGCGCACGGGGCGCGGGTGATGTACGTGGACTACGACGCGCACCACGGCGACGGCGTGCAGGGCATCTTCTACGACGACCCGAACGTGCTCACCTACTCGGTGCACGAGAGCGGGCGCTACCTCTTCCCCGGCACCGGCTTCGTGGACGAGCTGGGCGACGGCGAGGGCTACGGCTACTCGCTGAACCTGCCGCTCGACGCGTTCACCGAAGACGAGTCGTGGATCGACCTCTACACCAGGTCGTTCACCGAGGCGGCCGAGGCGTTCCAGCCCGACGTGATCGTGCTCCAGAACGGCTGCGACGGGCACGTGCTGGACCCGCTCACCCACCTGCGCGGCACTACGCGGCTGTACGAGGAGACGGTGCGCGTGACGTGCGAGGTGGCCGACCGGCTGTGCGGCGGCCGCATCGTCGCCACGGGCGGCGGGGGATACGCGATCTGGCGCGTGGTGCCGCGGGCGTGGACGCTGGTGTGGGCCGGGCTGTCGGGCCAGGAAGCCGCGAAGTGCGTCCCGATGGAGTGGCTGAACCGCTGGCAGGGCGAGAGCCCGGAGCTGCTGCCCGACCGCCTGCGCGACGCGCCGGGCGACTTCGACCCGGTGCCGCGGCGAGCCGAGATCGAGGCGACCAACCGCCGCACGCTGGAATCGCTGCGCCGCCAGGCCCTGCCGCTCCTCCGTGGCTGGGGATTGGGGTTCTGATGATGGGCGCGCAGATGGAAGGCGCCGCCGTCAACCCAGCGCCGGCTGATGGAATCGCGGCGGCGCTCGATGAAGTGCCTTCGGTAGATGAAGTGCCTTCGGTAGATGAAGTGTCTTCGGTAGATGTAGTGCTTTCGGTAGATGACGTGCGTTCGAGAGATGGTGGGCCGACAGGTGCGGTGCATCCGCGCTCTCCCGTCTCACCGGCGGATGCAGCGCACGCGACCGCATCTCCCGCCGAAGCCGTACGCGAAGTGAGGACCGTGCCCATAGACCGCATCTTCTCCGACCACAACTGCACCGACAAGGAGGGCCGCGTGTTCACCGTTCGGCCCATGGCGCCCGGCGACAGGGCGAGCCTCGAAGAGTTCTACGCCGGCTTCGAGCCCAAGCGCGCCGCGCAGGGCCTGCCGCCCGAGGGGCCGGTGCGCGTGCGCCGGTGGCTGGACCACGTGCTGCCCGGCGGCACCCACCTGATCGTGGAGACCGACGGGCGCCTCGTGGGTCACGCGCTGCTGATGCCCACTGAGCGCGAGGGCATGCGCGAGTACGCCATCTTCCTGCACCAGGACGTGCGGGGGAAGGGCCTGGGCACGCAGGTCAACCGCCGCTCGGCCGAGATCGCGCGCACCATGCGCCTGGACCGCCTCTGGCTCTCGGTGGAGCCCGGGAACCGGCCCGCGCTACGCTCCTACGAGAAGGCCGGCTTCCGCTTCCGCCCGGGCACCATCTACTCCCCCGAGCTGGAAATGGAGATGGAGTTGTAGCACCCGCTCGCCGACGCTCCATCTCCCGTCCCAACCCGAAGCCGCACTCCCGGCGCGCAACCCTGCCAAACATCGCGACGCACCTTCCGCCGACCGCCTCCAACCGGCGACAAATTCCGCTTGTCTATTGCCACGACGAGCATCCCGGCCTCGCCGGGTGTACGAACGCCCGGCTACGAACTGCGGTCGTCCTCCGGACGAAGTCCGTCGCCGCCGCACGGGACTCGGTCGACCCGCCCTCCAGCAGCGCGCGGCGCGAGTCGCCCGAGCACCGGCGGCGGGGAGCCCGCTCGCAGAGCGCGAAGGCCCCAACATGTGACACAGCCGCGCCTTCCCCAGCTTGCGGGGGAGGGCAGGCGAGCCTTGCGAGCCGGGTGAGGGCCTTCCCCCTTCCCTCGCGAGCAACTACGTTCGCCTGAATCAGCGGATCTTCACCTCCACCCTCTTCACCCCATGCGAATGATCCCGTCACACCCGTCGCCGCGCGGAGCCTCGCGCGCGCTCGCCCTCGCCGCCGCGATGGCGGCGCTCGCCCCGTGCGCCGCCGCGGCGCAGGGCGCCATGAACGCCGCCCCGCCGCCGCTGAAGGTGGTGGACGTGGCGTACATGGACCGCTCTGCCAACGCCTGCACCGACTTCTTCCAGTTCGCGAACGGCGGCTGGCTGGGGCACGACACCATCCCCGCCGCGTACTCCACCTCGGGCGTGGGGCGCGACATGAGCGACCGCAACGAGCTGGTCGTGCGGTCCGTGCTGGACGACGCGATGGCCAAGCGCGCGACGCTCCCGGAGAGCAGCACCGAGCGCAAGCTGGGCACCTTCTACGGAAGCTGCATGGACTCCACCGCCATCGAGCGCGCCGGCGCCGACCCCGTGCGTCCCTCGCTGGCGCGCATCGCCGGGGTGGGCACGCGGGCCGGGCTGCTGCGCGAGATCGCGGCCCAGCAGCTCGCCGGCTCCAACGTCGTCTTCTCCTACAACCCCGACGTCGACGCGCACGACGCCGCGCACTACATCGCCGCCGTGCATGCCGGCGGGCTGGGGCTGCCCGACCGCGACTACTACTTCAACACCGGGCCGGCGGCAGACTCGCTGCGCCGGGCGTACGTGGCCCACGTTGCGCGCCTCTTCACCCTGGCAGGCCAGCCCGCCGCCGCCGCGCAGGCCGACGCGCGCCAGGTGATGGCGCTGGAGACGGAGATGGCGCGGGCCACCCTGACCCGCGTGGCGCAGCGCGACCCCGCGGCGACGGACCACCCCATGCCGGTGTCGCAGCTCCGCTCGCTGGCGCCGAACGTGGACTGGGCCGCGTACTTCGCCGCCATGGGCATCGCCGCGCCCGTGCAGCGCGTGAACGTGACGCAGCCGGAGTTCGTGCGCCGCGTGGGCACGCTGCTCGCCGGCGCGCCGCTGCCGCAGTGGAAGGCGTACCTGCGCTATCACGCACTCAGCGACGCCGCGCCGTGGCTGAGCACGCCGTTCGTGCAGGAGAACTTCGCGTTCGGCGCGCGCTTCACCGGCGCGCGCCAGCTGCTGCCGCGCTGGAAGCGATGCCTACGCGCCACCGACGGCACCATCGGCGAGGCGCTGGGCGAGGCGTACGTCGCCAAGACCTTCCCGCCGCAGGCCCGCGACCGCGCCCGCGCCGTCATCGACGACATCCGCGCCTCGTTCGGCGAGCGCATCCGCCACCTGGACTGGATGTCCGACACCACCCGCGCCCGCGCGCTCGACAAGCTGGCCCAGATGAACGAGAAGGTGGGCTATCCCGAGCAGTGGCGCGACTACTCCCGGCTTCAGGTGGCGGAGGGGCCGTTCTACTCCAACCTCGTGCGCGCCAGCGCGTTCGAGGCGCAGCGCACGGCCAACCGCCCAGGCCAGCCGGTGGACAAGACCGAGTGGGAGATGACGGTGCCCACCGTCAACGCGTACTACGACCCCACCAAGAACGAGATGGTCTTCCCCGCGGGCGCGCTGGCGCCGCAGACCTTCGACCCCAACGCCGACGACGCCGCCAACTACGGCGCGCTGGGCGGCAGCTGGGCGGGCCACGAGCTCACGCACGGCTTCGACGACGAGGGCCGCCACTACGACGCCCGCGGCAACCTGCGCGACTGGTGGACGCCGGGGGACTCGGTGCACTTCTCGCAGCAGGCCACGCGCGTGGCCGAGCAGTTCAACCGCTACGTGCAGGTCGACACCTTCCACGTGAACGGCCGCCTCACGCTGGGCGAAAACATCGCCGACTACGGCGGCCTGCTCACCGCGTACGACGCGCTCCAGCGCGCCCTCCAGCGCAACGGGCGCCCCGCCCCCATCGAGGGCTTCACGCCCGAGCAGCGCTTCTTCATCGGCTACGCGCAGAGCTGGCGCAGCAACACGCGGCCAGAAGCCATGCGCAACCGCGTCACGGTGGATCCGCACGCGCCGGAGCGGTGGCGCGTGAACGGACCGCTCTCGAACATGCCGTCGTTCGCCGCGGCGTTCGGCTGCAAGGCCGGCGACCCGATGGTGCGCCCGGCAAACGAGATCCCGTCGATCTGGTGATCCCGGCGCCCTCCGTCTGACGAGGCGCGGATCGGAAGAGTACGAGAGCACCTCCGCCGTCGTGGCGGGGGTGCTCTTTTTCGTGGGACGGCTCAGTAGTGTCCGGTTAAGAAAGCGGCGAACTCGTGTAAGCGGTGGCGATTGCTCTGGTTACCGGACCCACGAAGCGAGAACGATTTGAACTGAGCGCTTGCCGAGCCCATCCTGTCGCATCTCGTGTACAGGAGAGGCCTGATGAACCAGGGACGTACTGTCTTCGCGCAGGTGATCGCGCATGCTCCTCACAAGGCGTTTCAGCATTGTGTGGCCCGGTATCCAGGCGTGCGTCGTGCCCGCCGCTTCACGTGCTGGGATCAGTTCCTGTGCATGGTCTTCGCCCAGCTCACCTATCGCGAGAGCTTGCGCGACATCGAAGCATGCTTGGGTGCGGTCCCGGAGCGGCTCTACCACATGGGCATCCGCAGCCTAGTCTCCCGATCCACGCTGGCCGACGCCAACGAGAGGCGAGACTGGCGTATCTACGCGGATTTCGCGCAGGTGCTGATCGCCGAAGCCAGGCTCCTCTACGCGGAAGACGACTTCGGCGTGACCCTGGAGGAGACGGTCTACGCGCTCGACTCCACCACGATCGGCCTGTGCCTCTCCCTCTTCCCCTGGGCACCGTTCCGGCGGACGAAGGCGGGCATCAAGCTCCACACGCTGCTCGACCTCAAAGGCAGCATCCCCTCTTTCCTGAGGATCACTCCGGCCCGCACTTCGGACGTCTCGCTCTTCGACGAGCTGCCCCTGGAGGCCGGCGCGATCTACGTGATGGACCGCGGCTACGTGGACTTCGCCCGTCTGCATCGCTTCACACGCGCCCAGGCCAGCTTCGTCGTCCGTGCCAAGAAGAACCTGCGCTTCCAGCGCCGCTACTCCCACGAGGTGGATCGCTCCACCGGGCTGCTCTGCGACCAGACCATCTCGCTCGTCACCCCGCGCTCGCGCGACGGCTACCCGGACCCCTTGCGGCGCGTCCGCTCCCGCGATCCGGTAAGTGGCAGGCGCATCACGTTGCTGACCAACAACTTTGTCCTGAGCGCCTGGGAGATTGCCGAGCTGTATCGATGCCGCTGGCAGGTGGAGCTTTTCTTCAAGTGGATCAAGCAGCACCTGCGTATCAAGGCGTTCTACGGCACTTCCGACAACGCCGTACGCACACAGATCTGGATTGCCATCTCCTCCTACGTGCTCGTCGCCATCCTCAAGAAGCGCCTTCAGACCGAGCTCAATCTCTACACAATGCTACAGATCCTCAGCGTCAGCCTCTTCGAGAAAACTGAGCTAGGAGATACGTTTTCGCCTGCAAAGTCCCGAATATCGCAGGAATCGACTTGCAAGCAGTTGCTGCTCTTCGACTTATAGCCGGACACTTGTGGGGACGGCTGGGGAGATGCGGGGTCGGCGCCCGCCGGTTCGTCTCTTGCGGCAGGGCGCCGGGAAAGCACGGGAGATGCGCATCGCTCTCCCCCACGATCCGGCACACACGATGGAGGCACGGGTGAAGTACAGAGGCGCCGTTCACGGACGCAGAGGCAAGGCGCTCCGGTGGCTGCTCGGCATCGCCGCGCTGGCGATCCTGCTGTGGGTCGCGCGCCGCGTCGCCGTCCCCGCATCTCCCGAGACGGACGCGGGCGCATCTGCCGCCGCCGCGGACACCGCGAAGGGCGACGCCACCGCTGCAGGAGCGGCCACCGCCCCCACGGCGAAGACACCGGACGGCCGGCCCACGCCGGGCACCCCCGTGGGCCACCCGTAGCACGCCTCGCATCTACCGAAACCCCGAGCCACATCCTCCCGAGACTGGCCATCTTCGCGTCTCGACCGGGCCGACAGGCGGGTCCGCCCTCCGTCGCGCGGCGACGGTCTCGCGCGATGGGAGGGCCGCACGGGCGCCAACCTTGCAGCCGCGCCGGCCGAAGATATGGCACCCAACACCACACACGGAGAGATCCGCTTGCGCAGACTCGTCGTCCGTTCCGTGCTCGCGCTGGCGCTCGCGCCCGTCGCTTGCGCTCCCGCCACGCGGCCGTCCGCCGGGCCATCGCCCGCGCCCGGTGACAGCGTGGAGCGCCCGGCGCCGCGGGCCATCCCGGTGCCGCAGAGCTTTCGCGACGCCGTGCAGCGCGGCACGCGGACGGCCACGGGGCAGCCGGGGCCCCGCTACTGGCAGCAGCGCGTGCGCTACGAGATCCGCGCGGAGCTGGAGCCGCACACGGCCGCGCTGCGGGGGCACGAGCGCATCGTGTACGTGAACCACGCGCCGGGGCCGCTGCCCGCGGTGCTCTTCAACCTCTACCAGAACCTCTTCTCGTCGCACTACCTGACCGCGCAGAACCCGCTCAACACCGGCGGGCTCGCGCTGGAGCGCGTGGCGGTGGGCGGGCGGGCACTGTCCGCCATCCCCCAGGCGGCGATGGAGGCGGCGAAGAGCGGCACGCCGCTGCCCACCGGCTACGGGGTGGACGGCACGATGGGCGTCGTCGTCCTCCCGCAGCCCGTGGCGAGCGGCGACAGCGTGACGTTCGAGATCGACTGGCACTTCAAGGTGCCCCCCGCGGGCGCGCCGCGGACCGGGTGGGAGGACGCCCTGGGTGGCCGCGTGTTCCAGGTCGCGCAGTGGTATCCGCAGGTCGCCACGTACGACGACGTGGCGGGCCCCGACGTGACGCCGTACACCGGCAACAGCGAGTTCTACCTGGAGTACGGCGACTTCGACGTGGACCTCACCCTGCCGGCGGGGTGGATCGTGGGCGCCACGGGCACGCTCCGGAATGCGGACGAGGTTCTGCCGCCGGAGACGCGCCGCCGCCTGGACCTGGCGCTGTCCGGCGACACCGTCGTCCACGTCCTCACCAGCGCCGACCTGGGCTCGCGCGCCACGCTACGCGGCGCGGACGGGCGCACGACGTGGCGCTTCTCCGCGCGCGACGTGCGCGACTTCGCCTTCGCCACGTCCGACCGCTACCTGTGGGACGCCACCCGCGCCACGATCCCGCAGGACGGCGGCACCAGCCGGACGGTGGCCGTGCACTCGCTCTACCGCCGCGGCGCGCCGGGCTGGGGGCTCTCCGCGCGGTACGGGCAGCACGCGGTGGGCTTCCTCAGCCGGCTGCTCATCCCGTACATCTACCCGCAGGTCACGGTGAGCGAGGGGCCGGAGTACGGGATGGAGTACCCGCAGCTCGTCTTCATCGGCCGGCCCAGCAGTTCGCGCGAGCTGGAGGCGGTGATCGCGCACGAGGTGGGGCACGAGTGGTTCCCCATGATGGTGGGGCCGGACGAGAGCGCGTTTGCGTGGATGGACGAGGGCATCAACACCTACGACGAGGCCCGCGCCACGGCCGACTACTTCCCCGGCAGCGACCCCTGGGAGGAGCCGCGGGCCGCGTACCTGGGCATCGCGCGCAGCAAGGCCGAGGTGCCCATGATGCACCCTATCGACGACGTGAAGGAGCCCGCCAGCGGCATCGCGGCGTACTTCAAGCCCGGCACCGTGCTGCGCTCGCTGAACGCCGTCGTCGGCGACTCGGTGTACCGCCTGGCCATGCGCACGTACTCGCGCGATTGGCTGCTGAAGCACCCGTACCCGTGGGACTTCTTCGACACCTTCGAACGGGTGAGCGGGCGCGACCTGGACTGGTTCATCGAGCCGTGGTGGTTCCGCACCGCCACGCTGGACCAGGCGGTGGGCGCGGTCACGCAGGCGCCCGGCGGCGTCACCGTCACCGTGCGCGACCTGGGCGATGCACCCGCCCCCGCGATCGTCGTCGCCACGCTGGCGGACGGCACGACGGCCCGCGCCACCATCCCCGGCGAGCGGTTCGCCGTCGACCGCCGCCGCACGGTGAGCGTCACGATCCCCGCCACCGCCCGCGCCGTCCGTGTGGAGATCGACCCCGAGCAGCTCTTCCCCGACACCAACCGCCGCAACAACGTCTGGACCGCCCCCAATCCGTAGATGCGGTAGATGCGGTAGATGCGGTAGATGCGGTAGATGCGGTAGATGCGGTAGATGCGGTAGATGCGGTAGATGCGGTAGATGCGGTAGATGCGGGGAAGAGGTGGGTTGAGCAGATAGGCGGCAAGGTCGATGAGCCGCCGCGTCGGCCCGCGACATCACGGCAGATGCGCAGCGGGCACCGCACGACGGGCGCCTCTCGCCGGTAGGGCCCGACCTGCGTGTCGGGCCGGGGTGGGGACGGCGAACGAAATCGAATGAGCGACGGCACGATCATCCGATGCGAGGAACGGTGCCGAGCGGACAAGGTTGTCGGCGCGGCGCCGTTCCGCCGTTCCCAAAAGAAGATGTGCGGCGAGAGACCGGCGGGCGGTTTCGCCGGGCTCACGCCGGGGCGGGGAGACCCCGGACGGAGGCCAACAGCAGTACCGTTGGCCGGAGGAGGAGGCTCCCCGACCCCGCGTAGGAGACGGACGGGCAAGCAGTACCGCCCGGCCGGCTCCGGAGCGGCCCATCCGAAGCGCACCTTCGCCCGCCGGCCGGAACGACGAACGGGGAGCCACCCGCCATGGATGGCTCCCCGTCGTGTACCGATCAACCTTCAGCTACGCTCTATCCTACTCCCCCAACTCCATCCAGCGAAAAAGCTTACTGGACGGTGAGCGTGCCCTTCATGCCCATGGGCGCGTGCGGGTCGCACTGGAACTTGTACGTGCCCGCGTCCATGGTCACCTGCAGGTCGTAGCTCTGGCCGGGCGCGGCCAGGTACGGGCTGGGCGCGGGCAGGTTCGCCGCTCCGGGGTTCTCGGCCGCCGTGAAGTCGACGTTGTGCTGCGCGCCGCCGTCGCTCACGAAGTGGATCACGTCGCCCTTCTTGGCGGTGATCTCCGACGGCTGGAACTGGCCCGCCGCGCCGCTCTGCGTGGTCACCATCTTCACCTCGATGGTGTTGCCGGCCGCCGCGGGTGCCGCCGCCGCCGGGGCAGCCGCCGCCGTGCCCGTGTCGGCCGCGGGGGCCGCCTGCTCGCCGCTGCCGGCCTTGTCGCCGCCGCCGCACGCGGCCGCGAGAACGATCAGTCCCAGCGCGGGAAGCTTGAGAAGTTCGCGCTTGAAGCTGGACATGTGTCTCTCCTGAGCTTGAGTTCGTTCCGATCCAGAATGCCGCTGGATGCCGTGAATCTACCGTCCGGCGGGCCACCGCGCAGTCGGGAAACGCGCGGCCCGCACCGGTGCGATCCCCCGCCCCGCGTGGGAGATCGCCCCACAAGGTACCCGCCGGGGCCGCTGCCGCAACCCCGCCTCGGTGTCACATGCCCAGCGCAGCGCGGATGGTGAGCGGGATGCGCTCCTTGGTCCACGGCGGGCTGAAGGTCAGCTCCACGTCGGCCTGCTCCACGCCTTCCACGCCCTCGACCGCGGCGCGCGCCTGGTCCAGGATGTCGCCCGCCACGGGGCAGCCGGGCGAGGTGAGCGTCATGGTCACGTCCACCCGCCCGCCGTCGATCCGGATGTCGTAGATGAGGCCCAGCACCACCAGGTCCAGGTGCATCTCCGGGTCCTTGACCTTGCGGAGGGCCTTCTTCACGGCTGCTTCGGTAACCATCGTTCGGCTCGTGGGTTAGGTTCTTGCGGAGAGGGCTCCGCGGGCCGCAGCATAGCCCTTGCGCGGCGGTGCTGTCAATGGCATGTGGGTGCCGCTTGCCACCGCCGCCCGTAGCAGTATCTTGTCGGCGGCCCGCGGCGGAACATCCGTTCGCAGGGCCGCCCGCCGCCGCAACGACAGACGCAGAAGCCGACCGTGACCCGTCCCGACCCCACGCCCGTGCGCCGCATCGCCATCAACACCGGCGGCGGAGACGCTCCGGGCCTCAACGCCGTGATCCGCGCGGCGACCTTGGCCGCGCTCCGGGAAGGGTGGGAGGTGCTGGGCATCCGCCGCGGCTACATGGGCCTGCTGGAGGACGAGGTCGACGACGAGCCGGGCATCTTCCCGCTCAACGCCCACGCCGTGCGCGGCATCCACCACCTGGGCGGCACCATCCTGGGCACCACCACGCGCGGGAACCCGTTCGGGCTGGAGGTCAAGCAGCCAGACGGCACCTGGGGCACCGAGGACCGCTCGCAGGAGATCGTGGACCGCTTCCGCGAGCTGCGCATCGACGCGCTCATCGCCATCGGCGGCGACGGCTCGCTCAACATCGCGCACGCCCTGCACGCCAAGGGGCTGCCAGTGGTGGGCGTGCCCAAGACGATCGACAACGACCTGCGCGCCACCGACCTCACCTTCGGCTTCCAGACCGCGGTCGAGGTCGCCACCGACGCCATCGACCGGCTGCACTCCACCGCCGAGGCGCACCAGCGCTGCATGATCGTGCAGGTGATGGGGCGCCACACCGGCTGGATCGCGCTCGAGTCCGGCCTGGCCGGCGGCGCCGACGTGATCCTGCTGCCCGAGATCCCGTACTCGGTCGACCGCATCGCAGACAAGGTGCGCGGCCGCGACGCCGCCCGCCGGCGCTTCAGCATCGTGGTGGTCGCCGAGGGCGCGCACCCGGCCAACGGCTCGCCCAGCTACGCCGACCCCACCGGCCGCTACGGCGGCATCGCCGACCGGCTGGCGGTGGAGATCGAGGCCGCCACGGGCAAGGAGACGCGCAGCCTGGTGCTGGGCCACATCCAGCGCGGCGGCAGCCCCATCGCGTACGACCGCAACCTGGCACTGCGCTTCGGCGCCGCCGCCGTGCGCTGCATCCGCGAGGGGGAGCTGGGCACCATGGTCGCGCTCCAGGGCGGCAGCGTCCGCTCGGTCCCTCTGGGCGACGCCGTGGGCGAGCTCAAGCGCGTGCCGCTGGAGGGCGACATGATGCAGGCCGCCCGCCAGCTCGGCGTCTCCTTCGGCGACTGACGCGACCGCATCTCCGCACGCGCGATACGCTCGGCGGACCCGCGGATTCTGCACGATTCGAGGGATTTTCCCGGACGAACGTTCGGCAGGTTACGCCCGGTCGGTACCGGCAGCCCAGCAGGCGCGCCGAAAAGCCACCCGAGAAGTGGCGTGGAACACATGATGCATCGCGCCCGGCCGCGCCCCTGTGGCCGGCGCGGCGCTCCAGCAGCCGCGGACCGTCGCCGCAGCACCGCACCGGTGCCGCACTCCCGGCGCCGCATCCCCCAGCACATCCCGATGCCTGCAACGACCCAGCCGCGAATGCGCGACGAAGCTGCGACGGCCGCCCTTCCCGGCGTTCACCCCGCCGCGCAGGTCGCGCTCGCCTTCGCCGCCGTGCCGCTCCAGGGCGCGCCAGACGCGGTAGCCGCCGCCTGCGTGGAGGCCGCGCGCCGCGTGACCGGCGGGCCGGCGTGGATCGGCGTGCCCACCCGCCCCGTGCCGCTCTCCGTGGGCGACGCGCGCGAGGGGCTGGCGCCGCTGCTCCGCTTTCCCGCCCCCGGCGGCGAGGGCGAGCTGTGGGTGGGCGAGGCGCGCGCCGCCGCCCTCCCCGCCGACGTCCGCGACGCCGTGGCGGGGCAGATGGAGCGCATCTGGCAGATCCAGGAGCAGCGCGCCGCGCAGGCGCTGGAGCTGGACCAGCTGCGCTTCCACCTCACCGCGCTCCAGCAGGTCGCCCGCACCCTCGCCGTCGTCCGCGGCGCCGAGGAGACCGAGCGCCTGGTGCTGGACTCGGTGGGCGAGGTCTTCTTCGCCTGGTGGGCCGCGCTGTACCACACCGACGGCGAGCAGTACACCTGCCGCGCCGTTCGCTCGCTGCGTGGCGAGAGCGTCGCCTACGCCATCCCCGCGCGCGTCGTCCGCCAGATCGCCGCGCCCGGCGAGCCGCCCGTCATCCCCAGCGAAGACGCCGAGATCCGCGACCACGTGCCCGCCGAGGTGGCCGTCGTGGCGCCCCTCGACTTCGGCGACGGCGGCGCGGGGCTGCTCATCCTGGGCAAGCGCATGACCGAGGCGCCGTACGAGCCGCACGACCTGGCCCTACTGCGCGCCCTCGCCGACTCGTCGGCCATCGCGCTCCGCAATGCCGAGCTGGTGGACCGGCTGCGCGCGCAGGCCACCATCGACCCGCTCACGGGCTGCCACAACCGCCGGGGGTTCGACGAGATCCTCACGGTCGAGTTCGCCCGCGCCAAACGCCACGGGCGACCGCTCTCGGTGGTCCTGCTGGACATCGACCACTTCAAGCACGTCAACGACGACTTCGGGCACGAGGTGGGCGACCACGCGCTGCAGCGCATCGGCCGCGCCGTGCGCCACGCCTTTCAGACCAGCGACAGCGCGTGCCGGTACGGCGGCGAGGAGTTCGCGCTCATCTTCCCGGAGAAGGACAAGGAAGAGGCCAAGCTGCTTGCCGAGCGCCTGCGCCTGCTCATCGAGTCGCTGCCGCCCAACGCCGAGGTGCCGCGGGCGATGACCGCCAGCTTCGGACTCGCCTCGTTCCCCGACGACGCCGGCGAGCCCGCCGACCTGATACGCGCCGCCGACCGGGCGCTGTACCAGGCCAAGGCCCGCGGCCGCAACCGCGTAGAGGCGGCCTGAGCCGCCGCGCACTCCACAACCGAACCGTACCGAGGCTCCCATAACACCGCTCAGCCCCAAGCAGCGCGCGCACCTGCGCTCCCTGGCCCACCACCTCAAGCCCGTGCTGCACGTGGGCAAGGAAGGCGTGACCGACGCCGCCGTCCACGCGCTCGAGGAGGCGTTCAACACTCGCGAGCTGCTCAAGGTCAAAGTGCAGGAGGCCGCCCCCGCGCCCGTGCGCGAAGCCGGCGAGGAGCTGGCCGGCCGCATCCCCGGCGCCGTCGTCGTGCAGACCATCGGCCGCACCGCCGTCCTCTACCGCCCCGACCCCGACAAGCCGGAGATCCAGCTCCCCCGCGCCTGACTTCGGGAGATGCGCATCCCCGCGCTCGAAACACCAAAGCGGCTCCGCCGGCCATCACGGCGACGGAGCCGCTCTGTT
>DASRQW010000221.1 GCA_035696245.1 Longimicrobiaceae bacterium
CAGCGTCGTTCAATCGGAAGACGCACCGGAGCCATACCTCTACCTGTAGCGGGAGAGCGACGGCGGCGGAACTCGTGCCAGCAGACCGCGCCACTATATCACGATCCGAAGGTAAGTGGCGGTTAACGAGCGTGGTAGAGATGGACACAAAGCGGCCGGGGGATCGCCTCGCCGTGAGAAGCCAGGAGCGAAAAACCTAGCATTTCATTGGGTAGCCAGCGCTCCCGATGGGACAGAGACAGCCGCACCCATGCCCCCCAAGCAGACACTTGCACGGGGCCGTTTCGGGCCATATCGTTCTAGGGCAATCCTACGTGTTCAGTGGGGTGCGCAACGACTCTCCCCCGAGGTGGAGCCCTTCCGAGAATGACGAAACCGAACACGCCACGTCAGAGGCCCCGCACAGAATTCCGCGTCCCGCCTCCTCTCGTTCAACGGGTCAATGCCACAGGATTTCCAGGTCTCGACTTGCTGGGTGACGAAGCAGGGGCGGCCCGCACCCTCTTTTGGGAGACGTTCCGAGACGCAGAGCTGTGGGGACGTGCGAGTGAGCGAAACGGCCTATTCCAGTCAGGAACCGTAGACGCCCGCCGACGCCAAATCATCGGGTTGGATCAGGAGATCTATGCAGCGGCGAAGCCCCATTTGCTGGGGTTATTGGAGGTGATCCGCGAACCCAGTTCGGTCACTTCGGAATTTGTCTCGGAGGCATGCTCGGCGCTCGGTCAATGGTTCGAGGCGCGTGGACACCTGCGCTGTGCGGTCGATTTTGCGCTCGCAGCCTACTTCGCTGTTCCACGCAGTGCGGGCCACGCCGCGCGGGTGGGGCGGCTTCTCCGAATGCTGGCCGAGTATCCGCGCTCTATCAGTTGGTACGACTACGCGATCTACGTCGCGCGGCAATCCCGCGATTGGCTGGCGTACACCGAAGCTCTTGCAGGCTTGGGCAACCTTCATTTCCAGATCGGCAACTTACCGCGGGCCAGGCATTTCCACCGACGCTGTCTGCGGACTGCGAGCCGCAGCCACCTTCCCGAAATGGTAGGCGGCGCTTACCACAACCTGTTCGTCTTAGAGATGGATGCGGGGAATATCGAACTGGCTGAGACGTTTGCACAAAAAGCGTTCGCAACCTATGGCCCGTCCTCCCCGTACCTGGTGCGTTTGGCTCGTGACCTCTCCCGTCGATGGACTGTGCTCGGGCACTTCGAGCGATCCTTACCGCTGGCATGCGAGACGCTGCACCACTTCTCGGCTCCGGTCGACCTAGCGCTCGTGTGGGCGGACATCGCTCGCGCTGCGGGGGGAGCTGGGCGTCGCGCAGAATTCGAGGATGCTTGGGCCGAAGCATGGGTTCTCGTCAAGCGGGGCGTTGCAGTCTCAGTCGCGGCAGATGTGTTGATTGACCTCGCCCGTGGGGCCGGCTCGCTGGCGGAACTGCCCCGCGCTGCTCACGCGGCCTCGAGAGCATTGGCGATCGCAAGCGAGCGCAAGGAAGGGCGAACGATTTTAGAGGCAGAAGCGCTCATAGAGAGCTTCCACCTCCCCAAGCAAAACGGACTGCCCCTCACAACCACGGCGCCGGAGCCAGAACTAGGCGGGGACATTCTACGTGCGCTCCGGGAACTGCGCGCGGTAGCCGCATGACGCCTCGCAGCTACCGCGCGAACGCTCCGAACGGGCCGGGGGATTAGTGACCCGTCCCCATCCACCCCCCCGCCTCGTCCATGTGAGCGGGCGGGGGGGATTTCGGCGCGACCGGGTTGGTAGTTGTGCAGGCAGTCGCAGCAATCGTGAGCAGGAGCGTTGCAGCAGCAATGCGGAGCTTCATCTTGCTTCCTCCGTTTGAACTTACTGAATGGACTCACACGGGGCTTTCCCGCTGAAGCAAGATAACTTCTGGGCCGCCTTTTCCGCGCTCCTTTCGCGTCTGGGGTGTTCCTGCCTACCTGCCTACCTGCCTACCTGCCTACCTGCCTACCTGCCTACCTGCCTACCTGCCTACCTGCCTACCTGCCTACTTGCCTACCTGCCTACCTGCCTACCTGCCTACCTGCCGACCTGCCGACCTGCCGTCCCGCCGTCCCGCCGTCCCGCCGTCCCGCCGTCCCGCCGTCCCGCCGTCCTGCCGTCCTGCCGTCCTGCCGTCCTGCCGTCCTGCCGTCCTGCCGTCCCAGCCCGCCGACCTGCGGACAGCCACCCGGCCACCCTGCTGCCTTGCTGACTTGCCGTCCTGCCGTCCGGGTGTCGTTCCACGCGTGGAACGACACCCCGCGGCGTCCGGCCACTCCCCCCGTGCTGATGCGTTGAGCCAGTAGCTTGCTGCCCGCGCCTCTCCCCGCTCGATGCTACCTCGCCGTCCTACACGCCGAGTCGCTGATCCGGTGACACCTCACGGCACACGGTGCCGTGTGAGGCGGCGGGCGGGCCATGACGTTCCCGACCGCGCCCCAATCACGTGCCGCGGAATTGGGGCACACAGAGGGCCCGCTAGGGACTGATAACGGCCACGCGCGCGAGTCCCTGGAGGGCCCGTTTTCGTGCGTGGCGCCAGAACCGTTCGTCGCGGGTCGCGGTATCCCTCAGAGCTGACCGGTGCGCGCGCACCGAGAGCGAGGAATCCGAGAAAGGCGCCGGTTGCTCGCTTCGCTCGCGGCGCCATTCTCGGCCCTCGCTTTTCGCTGCGCTCAAAGGCAACTGCCGTCCTCCGCCTGCGGCGTCGGATTGCGCGTGCCGCGCTTCGACCGTTCCCGCGTGGCGCGGCGGGAGTATCACACCTACGGACCCACACACGCCGACGCGACCGCCATGCGACCCAAGCGCACCCTCCGCCGCCCGACCCGCTGGACCCCCGACGAGTGGCGCCGCGTCGCGGACGCCGCGAAGCGTCGGGGCGTGCCGCCCTCGCGCTTCGTGCGCGAGGCGGCGCTTACGATCAGCGACGAGGCGGAGGGCAGGCCGGTCCTGCGTGGCCGCGTGCGCGTGGGCGACGAGCTGGTGCGCCAGCTCGGGCGGCTGCTGAACAACCTGAACCAGCTTCGGGGGGTGGCCGAGGACGAGGGAGCCGACGAGATGGCCCGCATCGCGGGCGACGTGGCGCGGATGGCCGAGCAGGCCATCCGCTTCGCGCCCAGGGGCGCGCGTGAGGCCGAACCGGTGCTGCGGGAGGTGCTGGAGGCGGGACGCGCGCTGAACGAGCTGACGCACCAGGCGCACGCCGCCGACGCGCTGCCCTCGCTGGCCGAGGCGGCGCGTGTGCTGGACGCGGTAGCGGCGGCCGTGCTGCTGGCCCACGCGTGATCGGGCGGGCGTTCACGGCGGGGCGAGGCTTCAAGGGCCTCGCGGCGTACCTGCGGGACGGGCACCTGGCCGAGCCGAACCCGGAGCGCGTGGCGTGGATCGAAGCGCGCAACCTGCCGACCCGCGACCCCGCCGCCGCCGCCCGCCTCATGGCGGCCACGGCGCGGCTGTCGGAGCGGGTGGAGAACCCGCTGTATCACTTCTCGGTGAGCTTCGACCCTTCGGACCCGGTCAACCGCGAGACGATGCGCCGCGTTGCGGACCGCACGCTCCGCGACCTGGGGTTGCAGGAGCACCAGGTGTTGATCGTGGCGCACGCGGACCGTGCCCACCCGCACATGCACTTCATGGTCAACCGCGTCCACCCGGAGCGCGGGACCGCATGGTCCAAGGCGTACGACTTCCGGCGCATCGAGCAGACGATGCGCGCCCAGGAGGAGGAGCTAGGCTTCCGCTACGTGCCGAGTCCCCACGTCCGCACGCCGGACCACATGCGGGAGCGCGTGGGACCTGCACCCGCGCGTGCCGTGCGGGGGGATGCGGACTTCCTCGCGCGCGTGCAGCGGGAGGCCGGGCCCGTGCTGGAGCGTGCGGGATCGTGGGGCGAGGTAGAGCAGGGGTTAGGCGCGCACGGGTTGTCGGTGCGCGTGAAGGGCGGCGGGTTGGTCGTGACGGACGGCGCGCAGGAGGTGAAGGCGTCGCAGATCGACCGCGGGGTTTCGCGCCGCGCGCTGGAGGGACGCTTCGGTCCGCTGGGCGACTACCACGCCCGGAAGGCGGTTGCCGACCGTGCGTTGCAGGACCGCGCCGCCCAGGTGGAGCGGGTCGCTCCGCAACCGCCCGCACCGGCGGAGCCGCAGCGGGCCACCGCGCCGGCACCGGCGCCCACCGCACCCGTGCAACTGCCGCTGCCGCTGGACGTGCCGGCGGCGCCGGAGCAGCCCACACCGTCCCACGCCACGCTCCTGCAACTGCCGCTTCGCCGCGCGGTGGCGCCGCCCTCCCCGGCGCCGCGCGTGGTTCCCACCCGCGCGCCCGATCCGATCCCGCAACCCCTCGACGCCCCCGCCCCGGCCCCGGCTCCGCAGCGGCCCGGCCCCGCCGTGCCGCCGCCGCAGCAGCCCACCCGCGCGCCGGAAAGGCTCCAGCCGCGGACGTACGGTGAGGCGGTGCGGGAATACTACCGCGCCACGCGCGCGCTCTTCGCCGATCCACCCGCCGCACGGCGGGCATTCCTCACGGCCGCGGCGTCACGCGGCCACGCACACGCGGCCGACGCGCTCCGGCAGCGGCCGGAGAGCTTCGGCGCGCTGCGGCCAGGCGCCACGTACGGGCTGGCGTCGCGTGCGGGGGATCTGGGCTACGTGTACGCGCGCGGGCAGGAGCAGCGGATGCGCCCGCAGTTGAAGGCCATCGCCGCACCGTTGCTCAAAGTGATGCCCGCCCTCGATGCCACGGACGCGCTCCGGCTCGCCCAGCAGGCGGAGCACGCCCGCTCCACTGAGCTGCGCCAGGTGCGCGACGCCCGCGCGAACGGGCTGGGCGCCTGGACGATGTTTAGCCGGAACGCGGGGGAGGTCTACGCCGACCCGGGCGCGGGCGTGCGCGCGCTGGAGGCGTACCGGAAGCAGTTCGGGACGGAGCGGGCGGCCGAGGCGCTGGCGAAGACGCCGGAGCGGTTCGGCGGGTTGAGGCGGAGTTCGGTGGAGCGGCTGGGCGGGCTGGTACGCTGGCAGAGCGACGGGTTCGCGCGCGCGGGCGCGCCGACCCTCGCGGCCGAGTACCGGGAGGCGGTGCGCGCCTTCCAGGGAAGGCCGTCCGAGGCTGTCGAGGCGCTTGCGGCTGGGCGTGCGGCCGAGGCCGTCCGGGTGCGAGACGCGGCGCGCGCCGTCCGTGAACGGCTCGGCCCGGTGGACCTGCAATCGCTCGCGCGCGAGGTCTCAAGCCGCCTGCGCGCGGCGTCCGGCGGTGTGCCCGCGCGGCAGGAGCGGCTTGCACGGGGGCTGCGGCCGATGCTGCCCCAGGCCGTCGCGGGCGTGGCCCGCACCGCGTTCCAGATCGCGCGCGAGATCGACCAGGACCACGAACCGGGGCGACGCCGCGACCGCGGGTTGAGCCTCTGATCCCCTTCCACACACGGAGCCCCATGCAGTCCGGACCGACCCCAGCCCGACCGTCAATGGAACGCCGCATCTACCGTGTGGCGGCGCGGCATTACCGCGACACGTTCCGGCTCTGCATCTCCGGCTCCCTCGCCGCGCGCCGCAGGCTGCGCCGGGACGTGAGCACCCACGGCGTAAACGCCGCGTGCGAGGCGTGGCGGGCCGTACTTCCCTCCGCCGTCGACGACGGCGAGCCGTCCCCGACTTGGACCGCCCTCGACGCGGCGTTCCTCTACTTCACGCAGTGGGAGCGCCGCCCACGCCGGTCGCTGGTGCGCATCGCGGCGGCGATCCGGGCGGAGCTTCGGGCGCGCACGTACATGGAGCGGCAGGGCGAGGCGCGGCGCGAGCACGTGGAGGCGGTGGCGCAGGCGAAGTGGATCACGGACGCGCGGGCAGAGTCGCGACGATATGCGGGGATGGTCTTGGACGAGGCCGCCCACGTCTACCGGGAGCCTCGGCGCGCCTGCCGGAACATGCTGCGGTGTGTTCGCCGTGGGAATGACGCGTGGCGTGCCTTGCTGGAGCGCCCGGAGAGCTTCGGGCGGTTGCGCATCGGCTTCCGCTGGGTGGTGTGGCCGACGACCGAGGAGGCCGAGCAGCACGCCCCAGGGCTTGCGCGTGTGTTCTTGATGGCCTGCACGCCGTACAGCCATCGCGGGAAGGTCGGGGAGCTGGGGAAGCTGGCGAAGACGGCGGCGCGCGCGTGGGCCATCGTGGAGGAGGTCGAGGCCGAGCCCCTGCCGCGCGGCGGGAACTTGAAGGACGCGGCGCGGCTGCTGGCGGTGCTCTACCACCGCCGCGATGTGGACGAGGCGCCGAAGGGCAACGGCCCGCCACCCATCCGGGACCAGCTCGCCGCGCTGCTCCCCAAGGAGGCGGAACGGCTGATCCGGGAGGTGATGCACCAGGCACGCAGTGCGCGCGTGGAGGAGTTCAGGGAGCGCGAGCGGAGCCTTAATCTGGCGCTCGGTTTCGGGGTGGCGCGAGGTCCCGAGAGACACGGGCCAGGCTTCGGGCGGTGAGCCTTCCACTTCCGATCCCACCACAGCGGCGACAGGCGTGCCGCCCCACGACGAGAAAAACGGGGGAGCCGGTTTCCCTTCTACCCATTCGAAGCGAGCAACGATGTACGACGAACCCACCCCCGAAGTCTCCCCCAGCCTGGAGCGCGCCATGTTCCAGGCCGCCGCCGAGCGCCTGGCCGCGCGCTGGCGGCTCCTTGCAGAGCGAATCGACCCCTACGCCCAATCGGCCGCACGTGCGTACGAGCAGGCCGCCCAGGACATTGAGGACGAGTTGCAGCGCCACGGCGAACGCATCAACGCCCTAGAGGCTCAGAAGGCCGAGTTCATAAGTGCAGTGCAACAGGTAGCCCGGGCGAGTTGGTACGGCGGCGCAAGCGCTGGATAGGCGGAAGGCAAGGGTTGGGAAAGAGGAACTCAGGGCCGCATACCCTCAGCCCGATTTCTCTGCTAAGACGTTCTGGCGGCTCGGTCAGAGGACTACTGTTAAATAACGAATACTCTTATCAGGAGAGAAATAGAGAGACCTACTCCACCTCACCGCCTTCAGGGCTCAACTCCGCCCGGAGTATCCTGGCAACTGAGGTCGCGGACAACGCGAACCTCTCCAGCCGGGACACCTTGTCCAACAGAGCAGTCCTTTGGGCGTCCTCCTCCGCATCGTTGTCCGCAGCGTGTTCGACGATGAACCTGAGAGTTAGGCTTCCGACGTCTTCTTCAGCGCCCGCGTTGCGAGCGAGTTCCACCCATGGCTCAGACTGGGAAGCGGCCCTCTCCCCGGCAAGACGTAGCGCGAATTGGACCAGAAGGCGTGCCGAGTAGTCAATCCCGATTGCGACCTCAAGCCACTGCTTCGCACCCTCGTCGGCATCCGCAACCGCCGCTTTACGAAGTACTTCGGAAGAGTAGCGGAAGTCAGTACGGTCTACATCCAGTGAGGCGAGCGTTCGCTCGATCGGCTCCAATTCCCCTAGTGGACGAAGGTGCTCCGGCAGAGAGCGTCTATGCTGCCAGAGATGCAGGATCGCGTTAGCACACGCATCTTGCGCGGCGTCGCGGCTTTCCGGCCTAGCCGTTTCCGCTGCTTCGATAAGTTCCGCGACATAATGCGCCATCCACGATGCTAGTAGGTCGTCATCCGTCTCTAGCTGGGCGACCAGCTTTTTACCTAGTTCGAGAACCGCTTCAGAGCGCGTGAGCGACACCGTCGTCCTCCATGAGGTAGTACCGAGCGTAAGGCTGCGGATACGGTTCGAACTCAGGCTCATCTCCCCTGCCGCGTGGAGGCCGACGCCGGACTTGGACAGCGAAGAGCAAGCAAGTTCCAGGTTGTGCCGCAAGCAGTTGTCTTATGACGCTGACGTTACCGCTGAGCCTGCGTCCTGAGATCGTGTCCCGCTCTCTCCCGTACCCTTGTGAGTGGGTCCAAGTCTCACTACGGAGAAAGCCTTCAGCACTTGTAGTCCATGTACGTTCATCCATTGATGCAGACATACCGACGCTCGTGATCGTGTCCTCCGAAGGCGTGAGAGCCGGGTAGTGGAGACCTTCGGACCAAGGATCAGCTTCGTCGAGTCCAGCTGAGATGTGCTCGTCCGTTACCCACCCCCGAAGCTTTAAGGCTCCTGCCTCTAAGTCGCTGCCTTCTCCAGCAGAGGGGAGGCCCCATCGGCCGAGTTCAGGCGCTGTCTGGAATGCCGCCACCAGCGCCTCGGCACCCAAGCGGGAAACAAGGGCACTGCGGATTGAGACCGTCTCGTCATTGCGATCGCTTTCGCCACTCCTCCAGTAGCCCCACAAGACGACGCAACCGTCATCAGTCTCCAACTGCTGGTCAAGGTACTCTGTCGTCACGCTCCAGCACCAAACCTTGTCGCCGTAGCCCGCCGACGGTGGAGGATCCACACTGAGCCGAGGGTCGCGGCGGTCGGCAAGCCATCTCCCATCTGCCCGGGTCAGCAAATGTTCGGACAGCCACTCACGGAACTCGTCGACACTCTCCTCCGCGCTACGTCGGACCCGCCGTTTCTTCAGCAGAGTGGCAGCGACTAGCATCATCGCGTGATATCCATGGTAGGCGGCCAGATCGTCCATTTTCGGCAGACTACCATGTGAGTGATACGTTTCACTCTCTTTGAAGATGCTTTGTGTATGTCGAGCATCTTGCTTCCACCCGCTACTTCCTCCCCAGTTAAGCCGCTGGCGAAGGGCGTCCCGCGCATGTCGCTCAATAGCACCCTCGGAGAGTCCGAACGCGCGCCCGAGTGGAGCGAACCAGTAAGGACCGATATCGATGCCGAAGTGATATTTTTCAGCATCCTCAAGGATTTCCTCGGAGACAGTATCCTCGTCCTCCACGGGTTCCTGCCAGCCGGTGTACACCTCCTCTGGGAGACTCGGCCGATTTATGGAATCGAGGTCTCCTAGCCCTTCGTTTTTCAGTTCTCCGGCACCTGCCAATGTGCGAAGCGCCTGGGCGGCAAGCTCTCGGATCAGCACGTGGTCTTCACGAACCCAGCCTTGCAGCAACGGTGTAGCGGTACTCAACGCTAAGGCATTCTCAAGCCCGCCACGAGCAAGGCCGATTAGCAGCCATTGGCGCGCGTGCCAGACGTAGAACTCCAGCCGATGGTCGGTAAAGGGAGCAGCAGCGCCAGAGCCCGCCCAAGCGATGAGCGCTTCCAGCAACTCGGTCCAGCCCATCTCGACCACCGACCGTACAACATGCGCGTATTCCCAGCGCTCCGCACTTACCGGCGAGCCGAGGCCTACCCAGATATACCCAGCCAGCGAGGAGATGACGGACTCGGACGGCTGCAACTCAGGGCGCCAAGGCCCGTCGCCGTCCTCCGATCGGAGCACGTCTTCAAGAAGATCCAATCCGTAGTTCAGAGCTTCATCGGCCTCTGCGGGCCGAATGCTACCCGCAAGAACCCTGGATAAGTGGAACAGCCCACTTGCACCCAGAGAGTCCACTCGCGCGGCAAAGCCCTCCAGCGCGGCCCGGATCACGTCCGCGTTACGTACCAAGCCTTCGGCATCGAGCTTCTCGAAGGGGATTCCCGTACCCCATACGCGGCGACGGACGCGCTCAGGCTCGTGGCGACAGGCGGTTAGAACCGCGTCTCGTACGGCATTCCGCAGAGACAGCGGTCTGGGCAATGGGGAAGGGAGCGCATCCAACAAAACTTCCAATTCAAACATCCCGAAATCCGGCCACATAGCGATGGCCCGCACCAGTTCAGGTTCGCAGCCGATCCGCACACGTTCGAACGCCGCTCGAAAGAAAGCTTTGAGTCGGTACGGCGGATCATAGGTGCGCATCAAGGAGTAAGCCGAGCGAAGACCATCAGCGTCCGTTAGGTCAATGCCCCCAAAGATTACATCCCAGTCCGGGGAACGCTCTTCCCGGTCCACGGGGGGGCCCACGCTCTCAGCTACGCGCTTGTCTCCCTCTGAATCGTGGCTACGCGTGAAGGTAATGAGGCGATCAATGTCCAGAAATTCGAGCTTGTATGTCTCTTTCAAATCATCGAGTTCGGACCAATCCTGATTACTCCGCGATTGTAACCGCATATAACGATATCCAATCTGCGCGGCCACAGCACGCCGCACCGGATCGATCTCAGCTTCCAACGCTCGTCTAAGGTCTCGAACCCGGTTCCATCCGGCATGTTTTCCCGCAAAGACAACGGGAGTGTTTGCCGGAAGCCGGCCGTGCTCCATGAGGCGGTAGATCACCAGTGGCAGTAGTCGTCCTGAATCGCCGAACCTGCGGTCACGCCACCGGCTCAGGATGGCAAGCGCCGAGGAGGCGCAGAGGTCGGCCAGCGCTTCGACTGTACCATCCCAGTCGAAGTGCTTGTCACGCGAAACGTACTCGTAGGTAAGTTCCGCCGCGCGTGAAAGTCGGTAGGCGGTCTGCGGGCGTGGATTCTCCCGCTCTCCCGCGGCCTCCGCGAGGCTCAAATAGGCCTGCCAGCGATCGAAATTCTCGTCACCTAGTCGGCTTGCGATCTCGACGGCACGACTAAAGTAGGCACCTGCCTCGGCGGGGCTTACGATGAGAATCGCGCGCGCGAGCCTGATGTACGAGTTCGCCTGTGACTCGGCGTCCTCGCGAATGGATTCGAGGGCGTGGTAAGCTCCCACGGCGCTATCTACTGCCACCGATTCGAGCCCTGCTGCGTGACCAGCGACTCGGCATAGCGAAATCTCGGTGTCAGGCAAGAGAGAGGTTTTCGCCAACCACGATGCGAACGCCTCTCGCTCTGGGCCGTGAACCGCGCCCGCGTCGCGTAAAATTTTAAGCCACTCGAGTGCTATCGCCTGCCAAACGCTGTCGTCCTCGCTATAGGTACGGCTGCCCGCGGAGCGGGTCTCCTTGACGGCGGCCTCAACTCCCTCCGCCAAGCTCGGGGGCATACGACCACAGGTGATCTCCGCCGAGAGGACGAACCACGGAAGGAGCCCGCCGACTTCGCGCTGAAAAGTCTCCGTCTCTTCGCTGTGGCCGTATTGATTCGATTTCTCCAGTTGTTTTCTGACTTCCGAAGGCGCAAGATCTACCAACGCGAGTTTGCGTTCCCGCAAGGCGGCTTCAAGTGCATAAGCCCTGACGAGGGGAACGCGGCTCGACCCGAACCGGCTTGCTAGATCGGAAGGCGGCGTATCTGGAAGATACCGCCGCAGGATGTCTGCCCAAACTTCCGGCGCTCGCGGCAGCACACCCATCGCTAGTTCAAGGACTGAACTGACGGCGTTGAGCATGGACCATTTCGCATCCCACTCCTGTGTTTCGGACAGCTTGACACGCCGGTCTCCGAGCAAACGTAGCGCACGCGCCAGCGGCGCCGCAGGCAGCACGTGACCTACAGCTCTTGCTTCGGTCGCCAGGCCCAACAGGAGCCAGATGTCGTTGCCTGCCGCCTCTGCTAGAGCGTCGAGACGCGCAAAATCCCCAATGTCAATCAAGCGTTTCGCGAGATTCTGTCCCGCGGTGAGCGCGACGCGACGCGGACGCCAACCTCTCAAGAAGCTGGTCGCCGCTTTCGCATTCCGCAGGCGAAGCAGTGCCATGGCGAGCTCCGCTAAATCCGCATCGCTCATGTGTTCCCCCCGACGCTCATCTTCAGGAAGGCGTGCCCAAGTGTTCAGCCAATCCAGGGCCATGCGGAGGCGACTTGCGGCCTCAGCAGAAAATTCGGGACGTCCAGAAAGAAGGCCTGCATCGTAGGCGTGATGAGAGCCCATCCAGCCAGAGTCGAAGGTTCGACGGGAGACGATCTCCTCAATGCGGCTGGGGGCCATTAAGACAGCCGCCACGTCCGTGTTGTCCTGGATGAGCTTGTTCTGGCGCTCCTCGCCGGCGTACTCGCCGCCCGCTTTTAGGGAAAGCTTCGCTGCCTCCAAATGGCGGCCTTGCTGGAGGCACGCCTTCAGCGCGAAGGTAAGTCGCTGCAACTCCACGTCACGCCTTTCGAGCGGGCTCTCGATCGGAAGCCCTTCTCCCGAGAGCGCCAGATCCACCAGTTCATCTAGTTGTCCCGCCTGCAAGAGCAGTTGAGGGAGTACAGCTGCGGCGTACGAGCTCTGGGCAGTGAGCGGTCGTAGGAGTTCAGTGAACCTGGTGAGGGCCGCGGTGTCCGGGCGGAAACGCTCGCGGAACCACGTCTCGGCGGGTTCGTCGAGAAAGTGGAGGCTATTGCCCTTAACGAGAAGTGGGCGGCCGAGGTCTAACGCGAAGCTCCGGACGGCGCTTTCGGAAGTTTGGGACAATTGCGCGAGCGTGGGGATAGGCACCAGAGGACGAAGTACAGCCAGTGCTTGGCAGATGATGTCGATCTGGGATACTTCGACAGGCCCGGCTTGATCCCGTAGCCGTGCAACCGCAGAATCCAGGAGTGTGCCGATCGCGCGGTCCACCGTGGTCGGCTCCGGCCCGAGTTGCTTCAGCATCTCGGGAAGCGTTTGGTCTCGCGATAGCGCTAACGCCTGCACGCGCGGGTTTGAACTACTCAGGAAGGCAAACTCGGCAACTTCCGCGTCGCTCGCGAACGGATAGACGCTGCGGAGGTGGCGGGCGCTTTCACTTGAGTTGAACGGACAGAGTTCGATTTCTTGTGTTTCAAGTGGCGCTCGGAGCAATCTCCGGCGGTGCGAGCGACAGGTGAACGCCAAGCGAACGCCGGTTGGTAGCGGTACGCGGATCAGATCACGGATAAAGCTGCCTGATTCTCCCAGTTCTTCAGCCACCATCTCGGCATTGTCCGCAGCGTCGACAATGAGGCAGAGAAGAGCTTCAGGGTTCGTCGCCTGGAGCAGCCTAGCCGCTTGCGAGAGTCGGCCGACGAAGGCCCGCATGTACTGCTTTGCGTCCGCATGAGCCGTTGGGATCAGTGGGTGGCAGAGACCACGCGCGGCGAGTTCATTGGCGATTTGCACGAGAGCGTCGCGGTGGCGATGCCGGAAGTGAAGTGCGTTCCGATAGAGCCCGTCGCCAAAGCAGTCATAGAGAATTGCCTCGGAGCCTGCCGGCATGGACACCGCAAGACGGGCGGCAAGCACCGATTTTCCAACCCCGCCGTCTGCGTGTATGACGACAGGTCCTGCCGCCGTGAGAAGTGCCCCGAGAATCGCCTGCTCTTGCTCCCGGGGAAGCGTGTTCACCGAGTCTGGAATAAGAGAGGGTGCCGGTTGAAGTTCATCCTCGCTTACCTTCAGTGCGCGTAGAACATCGTGCCGACGAATGGCTGGATCAGCTTCAAACTCAGTAGTCGCCTTTCGGGTGACGAGTTCTTTTAACTGGACCGGGGCATCATAATCCGCTTCCGGCAGATAAGCACCGAACTCTCGGCTGAGTAGGTTTCTCTGCGCCCACAAATCGCTTTCGCCACCCTCGGCCGAGAAGAGGCGGAAGAATCGACCAGCCTGATCGGCCTCTAGCGTGGTATACCCGACAAGCAAGTCACGGAGGTGGGAATATCGTGTGTCCCGCCCTGCCGCGATGTCAGACAGAGTCTCTCTAACTTGCGCATCGATCGGACGGTTAGTGGTAAACTCGAATCGGAATCGCTCCGCCACGTCATGGGCGGGATAACACTGCAAAAGTTCAGCGAAGCGTTCCGCGAACCCCTTGATGGTCCCCTTCAGACCACTTGCAGTCCACGGCTCAAGGCTTTTCCGGGTCGAATGCTTCAGTTGGATATACCGGATGAGCCGAGCATCATCGCGTGCTTCGGCTCCAAAGTAGAGCCCAACGTCAATGA
Source organism: Longimicrobiaceae bacterium (assembly GCA_035696245.1). Taxonomy (NCBI): domain Bacteria; kingdom Pseudomonadati; phylum Gemmatimonadota; class Longimicrobiia; order Longimicrobiales; family Longimicrobiaceae; species Longimicrobiaceae bacterium. The sequence goes on from DASRQW010000221.1 coordinate 13,756, forward strand.
GTTCTTCACCGGCGTCGACCGGGTCCTCCATGGCTTCCGCGGTTGTCGCGCCCTCAATCGTCACGGCAACTAGGTCCGTAGTGCCAGGTAAGAGCTTCAGACACTGACGCGCAGCCCACACGTAGTGGAATTGATCCCCATCCCGGCTCGGCCGAACCAAACTCTGTGCACCCATCCTTAGACCTTTGCCAGTTTATAGTTTGTTACCGTGTCTCTCACTGCGCATACGACGTGTGTGTACCTGCCATCTACTCTTAGAATGCCATTGTGCGATGACCAGAATCCAGTGTTCAGGTAGCGCCACCTGATCCGTCGTCAACGTAGTTTATGCGCGTATGGCCCAAAGTGACAATGATCCAGGGTCCTGTCACATCGGACCACGGAATGGCTCGGGCGGTGGTGCTGAGCCCACCCCGTCGAGAGATAACGCGCACGTCTACGCCAGACCCTCCGGAAAGTGCGCGGAATGACGTAGCTTGCGGAGTATGCAGGCACAGGCGTTTCGCCGACGCCTCAGCTATTTCTTGACAGTGCGTAGAAACCGGGGCTGTTGCACGAAAATGCGCCGCCGGGCGGGATTCAGGGCTGCGCCGGAAGTCCCGCCATCGTGTCTTGGGGTAACACAGGGACGGAAACGTCTGCGCCGCAGCGCTCCCCCGCCGCGGCCGGCTACGCACCGTCTCTCCGTTCCCGCGGACCCCATGCCACACCTGTCCACCGCCGCACAGTCCGGCGCGCTGTCGATCCCCGAACGCATCCAGGCGTGGCGCGAGGCGGCGGCGGTGCTGCGCTGTTACGGCCACGACCACACGGCCGACGTGGTGGAACGCATGGCCGCCGAGCTGGAGGCCGACACCCGTACCACTGAGGCCGCGCGCATTGGTATGGCCGAGGCGGTGGAGCGGACGGGCTACACACGCGGCCACCTGCGGCGCCTGATCCGTGATGGCAAGTTGCGCAATGTAGGCTCAGAGGAAGAACCGCTTCTATTGCCGTCAGAGTTGCCGAGAAAACCCGCCCTTTCACTTGCGAAAATGGGGGATGAAATGGTAGATTCCAAGACGCAAGTTATTCGGGCCGTCGTTGCTGGGAAACAACGATGAGCAAGAACGGAAGCTGGAGCTACAACACGGGCGTACGCGGCATCAATTGGGTTCGCGCGTACGAGGACGGCAGAGGCGGGATCATTCTCTTGGAGTGGTTTCAGCCCAAGTTGGACGGCGATGACCAGCCGGTGTTTGACAAGAAGGGGAAGCCTGTCCAGCAGAAGAAGCGGGCCAGCACTTCGACCCGCGACCGGGTCAGGGCGAAGAAGATGGCGGACGAAGCGGCCGAGATCTTCGCGCTCCAACAGCCCGGCGGGGTGAGCAGCAGTCTCCGGCGCCTCATGTACCGCTACTTACAGGAGGTGACGCAGCACAAGGGGAAGAGTAGGCAGAAGCAGGACAAGAAGGCCGTCCGTGTCTTCCTGGCCTACTTCGCGGAGCAGGGCAAGGACCGGGGGCCGGATCGTGACCCGGCATCGCTGGACCGGAAGGATTGGGAGGGGTTCAGCCGAGCGCGCCGCGAGGGAGTGACGGGGTTCGGCCCGTGCAAGGCGAACCAGATTCGCACCGACCTCAAGTTCTTGATCGCGGTCCTCGCCTGGGCCGCGGGCGCGGAAGAAGGGGCGGTCCACTGGATCAGGCGGCACCCGTGGAGTGCGGAGCGGCGGCGCTCGCAACGCATGGTCATGCCCACGGAAAAGAACCCCATCCGGCCCGGCATGGGCGAGACGCTGCACGACGCATTGTTGCGCCACTCGCCCGACTGGCGGTTTTCGCTGGTGCTGGAACTCTGCCGGGAGACGATGCACCGCGGGAACAGCGTCCGCCAGCTCCAGTGGTCGGACGTCGATCTTGGCGACGGGGTGGTGCTGTGGCGTGGCGAGTTCGACAAGACGGGGAGGGAGATTGTCACGCCGCTTTCTCCGCGAGCCCTGGCGGCCCTGCAAGCCGCACCGCGGGTGCTGGGTAGCCCATGGGTCGCTTCGGCGCCCAAAGACCCCACGCGGCCTGTTTCCAGCGGCACCCTGAACAAGTGGATGGAGAAGGCCAAGGCCGCCGCCGGGATCGAGGTGCCCCGCCTGGGCTTCCACGCGCAGAAGCGGGCCGGGGTCAGAACGCCGGAGTTCCGGGCGTTGCCGGACAAGGTGCAGGAGCAGCTAACCGGGACCACCATCCGCACGCTTCGCGAGGTGTACGACGACATAACAGTGGACGAGCTGCGCGAGGCGATGGATTCGGTTGCAGGGGCGCGGCGCCGGGCGTAGTGGCGTGCTTTTGACAGTAGCAACTGACAGCAGGTGCAGAAAGGCAGGCGCCCCGGCGCTTTAAACAGCGCCAGGGCAACGGGTTGGCGAAACGCCCCGAACGTCCGAATTTCCCATAGAGACCCCGGACGGAGGCGGGCCAGGCAGTATCGGCCCGCCGGAGGAGGAGGCTCCCCGACCCCGCGCAGGAGACGGACGGGCAGCTGTACCGCCCGGCCGGCTTCGGAGCGGTCCGCCGCGGAAACCCACCCCGACCCTTGAGCCGACACCCGGCCTGTCGCCCGCCGACCTTCGCCCGACCGAGACGGAGCCGCCGGCCGAAGCCTTTTCGAGATCAGCCCCCAAGGAGCAACGCGCTCGTGCAAGCCAGAACGCGCACCCCGCCGCCGGCCAGCAAGGCCGCGGAGAAGAAGAAGACCAAGAAGATGACGGACCGGGCCTGGAAAGAGGCCAAGGCCCTCATGTGGCACCACCGCGCCTCGCTGGCCATCGGCATGGCGCTCATGCTGGTGAACCGCCTGAGCGGCCTGGTGCTGCCCGCCAGCTCCAAGTACCTGATCGACCGGGTGATCGGCCACCACGACGGCAGCAAGCTGGTGCCCCTGGCCCTGGCGGTGGGCGGCGCCACGCTGGTGCAGGCGCTCACGTCGTTCTCGCTGAGCCAGGTCATCAGCGTGGCGGCCCAGCGCGCCATCACCGACATGCGCCGCCGGGTGCAGGCGCGGGTCACGCGGCTGCCGGTGCGCTTCTTCGACAGCACGCAGACGGGCGTGCTCATCTCGCGCATCATGACCGACGCCGAGGGCATCCGCAACCTGGTGGGCACGGGCATCGTGCAGCTGGTGGGCGGGCTGGTCACGTCGGTGCTGGCGCTGGGCGTGCTGCTTTGGCTGAACTGGAAGCTCACGGCGTTCATCTTCGTCTTCCTGGCCATCTTCGGCGGGGTGATGGCGGTGGCGTTCAACCGTCTGCGCCCCATCTTCCGCGAGCGCGGGGAGCTGAACGCCGAGGTGACGGGGCGGCTCACCGAGACGCTGGGCGGCATTCGCGTGATCAAGGCGTACGGCACCGAGAAGCGCGAGCAGCGGGTGTTCACCAAGGGCGCCAACCGCATGTTCCGCAACGTGGCCAGCACCATCACCGGCACCAGCGCCGTGACGGCGTTCGCCACGCTGGTCATCGGCGCGGTGGGCGTGCTGATGATCGTGGTGGGCGGCCGGGCCATCATGAGCGGCGAGATGACGCTGGGCGGCCTGGTGATGTACATCTTCTTCACCGGCATGCTGGCCGCGCCGGTGGTGCAGCTCGCCAGCATCGGGACGCAGATCAGCGAGGCGTTCGCGGGGCTGGACCGCATCCGCGACCTGCTGGACACGAAGACCGAGGACGACGAGGACGACGAGGCGGCGCCGCTGGACACGGTGCGCGGCGACGTGCGGTTCGAGGACGTGAGCTTCGAGTACGAGCCCGGCGTGCCGGTGCTGAAGCACGTGGTCTTCGACGCGCCGGCGGGCACGACCACCGCGCTGGTGGGCAGCAGCGGGTCCGGAAAGAGCACGCTGGTGTCGCTGGTGATGGCGTTCAACCGCCCGGTGGAAGGCCGCATCACGGTGGACGGGCAGGACCTGGCCGGCGTGAAGCTGCACGACTACCGCAAGCAGCTGGGCGTGGTGCTGCAGGACAACTTCCTCTTCGACGGCACGGTGGCAGACAACATCCGCTTCTCGCGGCCGGACGCCACGCGCGCCGAGATCGTGGAGGTGAGCCGCATCGCCCACGCCGACGACTTCATCCGCGGCTTCCCGGACGGCTATGACGCCATCGTGGGCGAGCGCGGGATCAAGCTGAGCGGCGGGCAGCGGCAGCGCATCGCCATCGCCCGCGCGATCCTGGCGGACCCGCGCATCCTGATCCTCGACGAGGCCACCTCGTCGCTCGACAGCGAGAGCGAGGCGCTGATCCAGGAGGGCCTGCGCCGCCTGCGCGAGGGGCGCACCACGTTCGTGATCGCGCACCGCCTGTCCACCATCCGCAGCGCGGACCAGATCCTGGTGCTGGAGGCGGGCGAGATCGTGGAGCGCGGCACGCACGCGCAGCTCATGGCGCTGGGCGGCCGCTACCGCGAGCTGCACGACCGGCAGTACGCCTGGGAGCAGGAGCGTTACGTGAACCCCGGCGAGGAGCTGCCCGTGGAGACCGGCGCCCCCGCCGAGATCCTCTCGGGCGACTGAACGTCGGGTTTTCGGTAGATGTTGAGTCGTCCCTCGGCAACGGCGGGGTGAAACGGGAGATGCGCAGCGGGGCGGCCAGGTTAGCCGCCCCGCTCTTCTTTTCGGATCTCGTCCGAAATTCCACGTCCGGCGAGGTGCCGGGCTTCACTCCGGCGGGGAGAGGTGGATGGAGCCGTCTGCACTCAGCGTCCAGCCGGGGTTCCAGGCGACCTCCCAGAGGTGGCCGTCGGGGTCCGCGAAGTAGCCGGAGTACCCGCCCCAGAAAGTGTCGTGCGCGGGCTTGAGGATGGTGCCGCCCGCCGCCGCGGCCTGCGCCAGCGCCGCATCCGCCTCCTCGCGGCTGCGAACGTTGTAGGCGATGGAGCATGCGCCGGTGCTTGGGCCGGGCGAACACCCCGGCAGGTTCGCATCTGCCGCCAGGTCGGCCGCGCCGAAGAGGGCGAGCACCATCCCGCCGAGCTGGAAGAAGACCACCTCCGGGCTGACGAAGCCCGGCGTCCACCCCAGCGCCTCGTAGAACCGCCGCGCGCGGCCCACGTCCTCCACGCCCAGCGTGATCGCGCTGACTCGCTGCTCCACGTCGTCCCTCCCTCATCCGAAAGTGATGCGCCGGTCCGTGGCGCCGGCAGTGCGAAGCGTGGCAGCATCCACGGAACGCATCGTCCGATGCGATGCAGATCCGCGAGTGGCGCGCCAGGCGGCCTCCGGATATCTTCCGGCGCCGGAAACATCTATTCAGCCAATTTTCCACCTCCCCGCCTGCATCATTCCATGACAATCTTTCGTTTCATCACGCGCCCGCAAGGAAACGCGCGTCTACACGCTGCCGTCGTCGCGGCGCTGGGGCTCGCGTTCGCTTCGACTTCGCCCGTGAGCGCGCAGGCGCCGCGGAGCGACACGAGCGTGACCAACCACCAGCGGTGCGTGATCATTCCGGACACGGCGCGGGCGCCGAGCGCGGGGCAGATCGCGGACATGGCCGCGCTGCACGACACGCTGAACGCAATTGGCCACCGGCACGGGCTGGCGGAGCCCATCGGCATCCTGTTCGTGCTGGTGGACTCCACGCGGCACGGGCGCATCCTGGTGCTCGACAGCAACTTCGAGGATCCCGCGCTCACCGACGTCACCCGCGCCATGACGCGTTACCTGGGCCCGCTGGAGCCCGGCCGCAAGCTGCAGATGCTGGTGCGGGTGGACGGCCCGTACCCGGCGCTGGCGCCCGGCAAGGAGCACTGCATGCCAGACGTGCGCAACGACGACCGCCTGCACGAGATGATGAGCACGGTCATGGAGCACGACCCGGACACGGGCAAGCCCGGCCACGCCGGCACCCGCCGCGCGCTGCTGCGCCTGGTGGTGAACCGCACGGGCGCCGTGGCCTTCGTGGACGTGGAGCAGCCCACGGGCGACGCCTTCATCGACCAGTACCTGGTGGAGATGGGCAAGCGGCTCACCTTCTATCCCGCCCGCCTGAACGGCGTGCCGTTCGACTCGCGCATCCGCTACACGCTCACGTTCCAGCCGAAGTAGCCGCTGCCGCACCGGCGAAAGACGAACGGGTGGAGGATGCGCGCGCGTCCTCCAACCGTTTTGCATCCGCCGGCCCGCCGCGCCGCGCCGAATCCGCCGCCGCCCAGCCATCACCTCGACCTCACTCGCGCCGGGCGAGGGTCATCTGCCGAAGTTGACACTACCTTTTCACGACCCAATTGCGCGATTTGCCGCCTCTGCCTAGCTTCGTTCAGCGCGTATCCGCGCCAGCCTCCCGAAACCTCCTCCCGGAGCCTATCCATGACCAACAAGTACACGCTGTCGCCGGAAGACCTGGACGTGACCTCGTTCGAGCCCGAGGGCGCCCTGACCAGCATCAGCCCGATCCGCATCACCATCGGCAACCCGACGCCCAACACGGGCTGCTTCTGGTGCCCGCCCGACATCACGATCGCCGAGTAAGCACCGCGTTCCAACGGGCGATGGGGATCCGGCCGCCGCGTCGGCGGTTCCCCATCACCCTCTCCACATCCTTCCGGAGCCGAGCCATGAGCCAGAAGTTCACGCTCTCGCCCGAGGACCTGGACGTGACGTCGTTCGAGACGGATGCCGCCGTCGCCGGCACCGACACCGTCCGCGGGCTCCAGCCGCAGTACCCCACGCCGGACACCCGCTGCTTCTGGTGCCCGCCGGACATGACCATCGCGCAGTAGCCACGCCTTCCCGCGCGGCCGCGAACCGGCAGCGCGAACG
>DASRQW010000222.1 GCA_035696245.1 Longimicrobiaceae bacterium
CCCGCCATGCGCTCCGTCGGGCTGCCGCAGCGGGCGCAGAACCGGTGCGAGCGGTCCCACTCCATCACCTGCACCGCGCGCCCGGCCATGCGGAACACGGGCTCGTGCAGCCGCGCGTACAGCGAGCGCAGGCCGCGGAGCTCGTAGCCCTCCGGCGCCTCCGCGTCGTCCGCCAGCTCCACGGCCACGCACGCGGCGCCCGCCACCTCGCCCAGCGCGTTCTCGCGCACCGCATGCAGGCCCAGGCGCATCCACTCGTCCCCGTCCGGCACCCACGCATCCGCGCCCTCGCCTCCGTCGCGCACCAGCAGGTCGCGCTCGCGGAACGCGAAGTACAGCCGCGGCTCCGAATCTACCATTCCCGCCATCCGCTTCCCTCCTCGGTCTGATCCCCGGCGGCTCTTCCGCCGCTCGCCCGAAGCTATCCGCCGCCGCCGCGGCCTGCCACCGCCCGCCGTGCATCTTCGCGGTCGTGAGGCGGCGGAGACGCCGGGACGTACACTGCTCCGATGGACCGGACCCAACGTTGTGGCATGCTCGGGGGTCTTATCTACAGACGGAACCGCACGGAATGGTGAATGGGATGCGCGGTCACGGCAGACCATTCGCACCGCGCGTTCCCGGGCCGATGTGTAACTCTTGGCCGTCACTGCAGATGCGGCGCTTACCATCCCAAGCGATGTGCGGCATCCCAGCGACGGCACGCCCGACGCAGGATGCGTATCGTTAAGGATCTGCCGGTCGTCTCGTGCGCGTCGCACGGTTCTCCGCGAAAATCCGCCGGTGTGCCATCCCGCCAGGTCGTCTCCCCAACCCGTACAAAACGCATGAGCACACGCTCCAGCAATCCCGCGTTCCGCATCTTCGAATCCGACCGCATCGACGAGCTGATGGGCCAGGGCGTCATGACGCTCAACGGCACCATCCTGCGCACCGGCGTGCTGCTGGCGGTGACCATGGCCTCGGCCGGCTACGTGTGGTGGCAGTACTACGCTGGCCAGCAGGACGCCGTGATGGGCGCCTTCCTGGTCGGAATGATCGGCGCCTTGGTCTGCGCGATCGCGACCACGCTGAGGCCGCGCTGGGCGCCGTGGACCGCGCCGCTGTACGCCGTGCTCGAGGGCGTGGCGCTGGGCGGCTTCTCCGCGGTCCTGTCCGGCGGCAAGTACCTGGACCTGCCCATCCTGGCGGTGGGCCTCACGTTCGCGCTCGCGGCGGCCATGCTGGTGCTGTACGTCACCGGCCTGGTGCGCGCCACGCCGCGCTTCACCAAGATCGTGGTGGGCGCCACCAGCGGGCTGCTCCTGTACATGCTGCTGGCGTTCGGGCTCAGCTTCGTGGGCGTGCGCGTGCCGGGCGTGTGGGACAGCGGCCCGCTGGGCATCGGCTTCTGCGTGCTGGTGCTGGGCGTGGCCGCGGCCAACCTCACGCTGGACTTCGCGCTCATCGAAGAAGGCGTGAGCCGCCGGGCGCCGCAGTACATGGAGTGGTATGGCGCCTTCAGCCTGCTGGTCACACTGGCGTGGATCTACATCCGCATGCTCCGCCTCCTGCGCCTCGTCAGCGGCCGCCGGTAGACCGCACCGGATCCAAACGCGATGGCCGCATCTTCCACCTTGGGAGATGCGGCCATCGCGTTTTCGGTAGATGCGCGTCGCCGGGATCGTGGCGAGTGCAGTGCCGCCAAAGTCTCGTTCGCCACTCCGCTCCTCGGCGATCGTCACAATGGCGCCGTCTGCATGACGGCGCGCCATGTACAGCAGATCCTCCACGATGCCGCATACCCCGGCTTTTCTCGCTTCAGCTCCTCGGTCGTCGTGCTGATCGGGGATTGGCGCATCGCCTAAAAACGGGGGCGCGGCAGGTCGCCGCGCCCCCGTGACCCACTCACTGCGTCAGGACGATTAGCCCGTGCACGTCGCCCCGCAGGTATCGCCGCACGTGTTCTCACACGTGCCATAGCAGGAGTTCTGACACGTGAGAAAGCCGGAGGGCAAGTCCGGGAGTGTGCAAGGGTAATAGCTCATGCACGCAATGGTGCCGGTATACGTGTCGCCGAGGAAGACGGTGAGGGGTTCCCGATCGCCAGCACCCTTTACGGTGCCGCGGAGATGCTCGGTGCCACTGGAAAGGTGAAACGACTCCACCTCGAGCTCGTCGGGGTTCAACGTGAGCTTGCGCACGGTGCTCCTGGGGGATGGGTGGGGGGCCGCCGCGGGCCCGTTGGATGGAGGGATTCCCCGCGCCGGACTCTCCGCGGAGGATGCAGAGAATTGGTACAGCTTCGGGCAAAGTCAAGAATCGTCGTCTAAAGACAGTTACTTTCGGGGTGTTTTTGGACGAGCAAGGGATGGTTGATCACGCCGGAGACTATGTAGACGCATTCAGCTTCCGTTATTCTCCGAGAACAAATGCAGGCAAGCCTCCGTGAAGCACATCCATGAGAAGGTCACGAAGGCTAAAGGGACTCTGGCAGCTCTACACTAGATGCACATCGACAGTTTTCGGGAGGTGGGGACCGGAATGACTCCGCCGATGCGCGGCATCCCGGCGGATGCGCATCGAACGTCGTGCGATCCACATCTGCCGAACCCCGTCACCCGCATCCCATCTCTCGATTCACATCTCCCGTACGCGAGTCGAACGGATCGCATCTCCCAACCCGGATCGTACGAAGATCGGCTGACGGAGATGACGGAAACGGGAAAGCCCCGCCGGACCGTGAGGTCCAGCGGGGCTTTCGGTCTGCCGCTACCCGACGCGATGCCGCTTGGCACCTGCCGACTGCGGAGAGTGTCGCGCTTCGGCTCAGGCGCCGACGCGGCGATCGCTTGCCCGTGTCAGGTTGCGTGCAGCACTCGGATTGGCCAAGGGATCACCTCCTTCATGCAGGGTTCGACATTGGGCGCGGACTGCTGCGGACCCGGAGGCCCGCGTCCGTGGACCCCCAGCGGAGGTCCCACGGCCCTGCCGGCGTACCTTCCCGCCGGCGCTGGAAACAAAGATATGGAAAACCGCTCCCCGCGCAACCCCCTCATCCGCTTGCACTTCGGCCGCCCCGCACGAGCGCTGAGCCGGCCGTCTGCCGTCCGCGTTGCAACCTTTCGCCGCCGGCACGCGTCATAGCTCTCCGGCAGCACTCCGCGCGCGCCGCGCGGGGCGAGGCACGTCCCCCTTACACGACCCCGGCCCCTTCCCGCCGGCCCCGGCAGAGGACCTTCCCGATGGCAAGACCGACCCGCGCCCGCTCGCTGGCGCTCGCCCTGGCGTTCGCCTGGTTTCCCGCCGCCGCGCGGGCGCAGCAGCCCGCGCCCGCGCCGGCCGCGGCGCTGCCCACGCCCAACCTGCGCGCCGGGCGCGCCGCGGGCATGCACGTGGACGGGCGCCTGGACGAGGCGGCCTGGGCCACGGCCGAGGTGGGCAGCGGCTTCGTCCAGCAGCGCCCGCGCTCCGGGCAGCCCGCCACAGACCCCACCGAGGTGCGCGTGCTGGTGGACGGCGAAGCGATCTACGTGGGCGCCCGCATGCTCGACGCGCACCCGGACTCCATCGCGGCGCAGCTGGCCCGGCGCGACGCGTCCGGCATCTACAGCGACTGGTTCCAGGTGGTGATCGACAGCTACCACGACCGGCGCACGGCGTACCGCTTCGGCGTGAACCCCATGGGCGTGCAGAAGGACGTGTTCCACTCCAACGACTCGAACGAGGACGCGGACTGGGACGCGGTGTGGGAGGCGGCCGCCACTCGCGACTCGCTGGGCTGGACGGCGGAGATGCGCATCCCCCTGTCGCAGCTGCGGTACGGCAAGGTGGCGGCGGGGACGGAGCCGGTGTGGGGCATCAACTTCCTGCGCGACGTGGCGCGCCGCGACGAGCGCTCGTACTGGTCGCAGATCCCCAACAACTACGCGGGCTTCGTCTCGCGCGAGGGCGAGCTGCGCGGGCTGGCGGGGCTGGGCACGCCGCGCCGGCTGGAGCTCCAGCCGTACACCAGCGCCCGCCTGGCGCGCGAGCCCGGCACGCGCGCCGATCCCTTCTTCCGCCAGAACGCCCTGCACGGCTCGGTGGGCGCGGACGTGAAGTACGGGCTGCCGGCCGGCCTCACGCTCACCGGCACCATCAACCCGGACTTCGGGCAGGTGGAGGTGGACCCGGCGGTGGTGAACCTCTCGGCGTTCGAGACATTCTTCCCGGAGAAGCGGCCCTTCTTCGTGGAGGGCAGCGACATCTTCAGCTTCGGCAACATCCAGGCGTTCAACAACTTCGGGGCGCCCACCTTCTTCTACACGCGCCGCATAGGGCGGTCGCCGCACCACGACCTGGCGAACAGCTTCCAGTTCGTGGACCAGCCGCAGCAGTCCACCATCCTGGGCGCCGCAAAGGTCAGCGGGAAGACGCCGGGCGGCCTGTCGGTGGGCGTGCTGGATGCGGTCACGGCGCGCGAGAACGCCCGCTTCGTGGGCGACGACGGGCTCACGCACGGCGCGCCGGTGGAGCCCATGACCAACTACTTCGTGGGTCGGCTGCGGCACGACTACCACGCCGGCAACACGGTGATCGGCGGCCTGGTCACCGCGGCCAACCGCGACATGGCCGGCGGCGAGTTCGACGCCGACGTGCGCCGCAACGCGTACGTGGGCGGGGCGGACTTCGAGCACGCGTGGGCCAACCGGCTGTGGACGCTCACCGGCTTCCTGTCCGGCAGCCGCGTGTCCGGCACGCCCGGCGCGCTGCTGCTCACCCAGCGCTCCAGCGCCCGCTACTTCCAGCGGCCCGACGCGGACTACCTGCGGGTGGACTCCTCGCGCACGTCGCTGCTGGGGCGCGACGGCGCGCTCGCCATCCAGCGCTCCGGCAGCTACGACCTGTCGGTCGCGTACCAGGAGACGAGCCCCGGCTTCGAGACCAACGACCTGGGCTTCCAGGGCAACGCCGACCGGCGCAGCGTCAGCACCTTCATCGGCAGGCGCGTCAACACGCCCAACCGCGTGTTCCGCGACCACACCTACTACGCGTTCACCAACCACCAGTGGAACTTCGGGGGCGACTACCTGTTCGACGGGTATGCGGTGGCGGCGCAGGGCACGTTCAAGAACCTGTGGTTCCTGGGCGGCGACGTGCGGTACTACGGCCGCACGCTGAACGACCGCCTCACCCGCGGCGGCCCGCTGGCGGCCAACCCGCGCCAGGTCACCACCTCGCTCAACTGGTCCAGCGACCCGCGCAAGCGCCTGTCGGCCAACGGCAACCTGAGCGTCGCCGAGAAGGGCGAGGCGGGGCACTCGCGCGAGGGCAGCGTGTCGCTGCTGCTGCGGCCGTCCTCGTCGGTGCAGGTGAGCGTGGGGCCCGGCCTCACGCGCGACCTCAACCGCGGGCAGTTCGTGCGCTCCGTGGCCGACGAGGCGGCCAGCGCCACCTTCGGCCGCCGGTACGTGTTCGGCGACGTGGACCAGACGACGCTCTCCATGGACACGCGCCTTGACTGGACGTTCACGCCCAAGCTGAGCCTGCAGCTGTTCGCGCAGCCGTTCGTCTCGTCCGGCAAGTTCAGCGACTACAAGGAGTTCCTGCGTCCACGCGACTACGACTTCGCGGTGTACGGGCGCGACCGGGGCACCATCGCCCGCACGGTCGACGCGGAGGGCAACGCGTCGTACACGGTAGACCCGGACGGCGCGGGTCCGGCGGAGTCCTTCGCCTTCGGCGAGCAGAGCTTCACCGTGCGCTCGCTGCGCGGCAACGCGGTGCTGCGGTGGGAGTACCACCCCGGCTCGGCGCTGTTCGTGGTGTGGCAGCAGCAGCGCGACGGCTTCGACCCGGACGGCAGCTTCGACCGCCGCGACGTGCGCCACGTCTTCACCGAGCCCGCGCACAACGTCTTCCTCATCAAGGCCACCTACTGGCTCAGCCGGTAGACGCCTTGATCGGCAGACAGACGTCGCCCCCGCGGATCTCTCCGCGGGGGCGACGTCG
>DASRQW010000223.1 GCA_035696245.1 Longimicrobiaceae bacterium
TAGACGGCCGCACCCCCGAAGCCCTCGCCTTCGAGATCGAGCAGGTCGTCCGCACCCGCTCCGGCATCATCCCCGCCTGACCCCAAAACCTAACCACTTGTAGGGGTGCGATTTATCGCATCCGCTCTCCCCGAATGCAACTTACGGAACTAATTACGGGCGATGTCGATCCTGCATGTGCCGGTCGGATACAACGTGTTGATGCGAGACAGTTCAATCGGTGAACCACCCTGAAGTTTTTTCGCCGGGGGCGATGTCCATCAACCGAGTAGCACGTAATTCGTTGCGGAGCGCCGCCGAACCCGAGCGGCCTGAGCGCCCCTTCGGCCCGTAGCGCCGAAGCCCCCGCGCCGCGAGCTTTCGGCAGATGCGGAAACGGGGAGCGGCGCGCAGTCTGGAGATGCCTCCGCTGGCAAGCTTCTCGCAAAGCCGCGCCCGCTTTCGCGACGTACGCACGGACACACCCCAGGCCCGCCCCGGAGAGAAGCCAGATGGCCGACGACGCATCGCCGCGCATCTTCACCCACGAGCGTTTCGAGATCCGCCCGCGCGACGGCTCGCCGCCCATCCGCGGCGACGTGCGCTGGCTGGCCGACACGCAGCCGCGCACGGCGGTGGTGATCGCGCACGGCTTCAAGGGCTTCCGCACCTGGGGCTTCTTCCCGCCGCTGGCGCGCGCCATCGCCGCGCAGGGGCACGCGGCGGTGCTGTTCGACTTCTCGCACAACGGCCTGGGGCGCGACGGCGTGGACTTCTCGGCACTCGACCTGTTCGAGCGCAGCACCCACAGCCGCAACGTGGACGAGATCCACGCCGTGATCGACGCGCTGGAAGACGGCAAGCTGCTCAAGCGCCCGCCGTCCGCCATCGGCCTCCTGGGCCATTCACGCGGCGGCGGAGAGGCGGTCATCGCCGCGTCGGAAGACACGCGCGTGGAGGCACTCGTCACCTGGGCCGCCATCGCCGACATCCCCTCGCGCTGGACGCCGGAGCAGATCGCGACGTGGGAGCGCGGTGAGTCCGTGCACATCGCCAACGCCCGCACCGGCCAGCAGATGCCCGTGGGCGCGGCCTACTGGCAGGACGTGCAGGCCAACCGCGAGCGCCTGGACATCGCCGCCGCCGCCGAGCGCCTGGAGATCCCCTGGCTGATCGTGCACGGCGAGAACGACGACTCCGTGCCGGCGGACGACGCGCGCGCCCTGTTCGACGCCGCGGGCAGCACCACGGAGATGGTGCTGCTGGAGGAGACGGGGCACACGTTCGGCGCCGCGCACCCGTACGAGGGCCCCACCACGGCGCTCCAGGCCGCGGCCGAAGCCACGCTGGAATGGTTCGAGACGCACCTTGCGCCCGCGCCTGCCGGGGCGTACATGAATCGGTAGACAAGCCGCGGCGCGAACGTTATTCTATGCGCACCCGCCCGCCGTCCGCCTGAGATCGCGACACGCCGCCTTCGGAGAGCCCCACATGCCGTACGTTATCGCCGAGCCCTGCATCGGCACCAAGGACGCGAGCTGCGTCGAGGTGTGCCCGGTGGACTGCATCTACGAGGCAGGGGAGCAGTTCTACATCAACCCCGACGAGTGCATCGACTGCGGCGCCTGCGAGCCCGAGTGCCCGGTTCAGGCCATCTTCCCGGACACCGACGTGCCGCCGGAGTGGACGGACTACATCGCCAAGAACCGCTCGCTCTCCGACAAGTAGCCGCCGCGCCGCACCCGCGGCAGCGCGAGAAGGGGCGCATCCCACCCGCGGGATGCGCCCCTTCTCCGTTTCGATGCAACCTCTCCGCGAGCCGTTCACCGCGCCCGCGACGATGATCCCGGCCGACCCCAAGCTCCCGGCAACAGCGGGCGACGCCGGCTTCGCGCCGTCGTAGCCCGCGGCTTCAGCCGCCGGGGCGCTGCATCGATCTCACGTGCTCCGCGGCCCATCCGTCTTCCCGCGTCTCTTCGCTTCGTCCCGCCCGACCACGTCCGACTCGGCCACCGCTTACCGGTTGCGCAGTCGCAGCACCATGTCGGCGTAGCCGTTGTCCGGGTCGCCGCCGCGGCGCAGCACGCGGTCCACCGTGCCGGGGCCGCGGTTGTACGCCGTGAGCGCCAGGCGCGTGTCGCCGTCGTAGCGGTCCATCAGCTTCGCCAGGTACTTGAACCCGATGCGCAGGTTCGTCTCGGGATCGCGCAGGTCGCTGCGCGTGGTGCCCGGCTCCATCCAGCGCGCCGTGCTGGGCATGAGCTGCGTGAGGCCGATGGCGCCCACGTGGCTGGTCGCGCTGCTCTTGAACGAGCTCTCCGCCTTCACCAGCCCGAACGCGACCTCGGGGTCGATGCCCGATTCCACGGCCGCGGCGTGGATGTCCTGCGCCAGCGACGGCGTCACGCGGTAGCCGTGCTTGGCGTACTTGGCCGCCAGAGCCATCGCCTTGCGCCCCGCCTCGTCCTTCTCCGAAGGCGCCGTGTCTGCCGCAGGCTCCGCCAGGGCGGGAGCGGCGACCGGCTGGGCGAGCACCGGCATCAGGTCCGGCGCGGTGACGGCCATCGCCAGCGGGTCGGGCGTGCCCAGCGTAGCGCCACCGTGGTGCTTGGCCGCGGCGGCCACGCCCTGCAGCAGGCCCGCGGTCACGAGCACCGCCTGCACGCCGCGCGAACGGATCAGAAGCTTGCTGGCGTTGCGGCGCGACGCCGAGCGGGTGTCGCGCTGCTTCGGCGCATGGTCCTGCATGAAGATGTCGTGCAAATGCATGTCTCCTGTCGGCGGCATGACGGGAAGTGACCGACACGGCCACTCCGAACGCCATGCTCAGGCATTCAACATTGAGCACGAATGATAACCCACTCAACTTCTTGTGTCAACCGAACTTAGCGTTGAGTATCCGTAAAACGTGCACTGGTGCAGCCTTTCAGGGATGGCTCGCAACGCCGAGAACAGTAATGTAGATCCAAGAAATGTGCGTCGTCTTTCCACATCAGCCATCAGGAATAAACTCCTGTAGCATTGCGGAAGTTTTACGTGGAGAATGCACGGGATACGTGAAACGCGCCCGGCGCCTCGGCGGACGGGGAGACGCGAGAGGGTTCGTGCGGGGAGATGTACCGGCGTCGGTAGGATACGGGACGCGGGAAGATGCGCCAGGAACGTCTTTCCGGTCCGGAAAGGTGTGCGCTGTGGCGGAGGTGCGGCGGGGAGATGTGGCGTGGGGGAGACACGAAGTGCGGCAAAACGACACGGGGCCGAAGTGTCTCAGGTGAGACACCTCCGCCCCGTCCGCAAGCCCGCTTCTGGCCGACCCTTCCGACGTGGGCTAGAAGCCCGCAGCGCGAAGCTGGTCGAGGTCGACTGCAGCCGGAGAAGCGGGCTCGTGCCTGTGATCGCCGTCCATCCGGCGCTCTTCCTGGCGCTGGCGAACGATGGTCAGGCTGGCCACGACGGCTGCGATGGCAACGAGACTGACGCCCAAGGTGCGGATAGGCCCTCCGAAGGTGGGAAAATAGTGGAGGTCGAGGGCGCATCGGCCGAGGCGCCAAACGGGTGGATGAGCATCTTCCGTGCCGAACGAGCGTTCGATACCGGCACCATGCGCGGGCCGTTGCAGGCCGGGAAAAACCGTTACGCGGGGCCGAGCTTCCGGCCATCTTCGGGAACTGTTCCACGCACCCGAACCGCCACACGGTGCACGCTGTGCCGCTCCCCATCCGCTTCGGAAACATAACGCGCGAGCCGGCGGAGTCATGACGCCCGGCCGCGCATCTCCCGGCCCGCCGTCGCTTGCCGGACGCGGCGCGCGGTTGCATCTTGCCCGGCCCGGAAAGCACGAGCACGGCGGCACATGACGGCGAGGAGCGGATGCCCCAGAAGAAGCGGTACGCGGACACCGACGGCGGCTTCGAGGTGGAGCTGCCCGAGGGCTGGACGGCCGAGCCCGACCGCGAGGAGGGCGGCGTGGAGATCTCGCACCCCGACGGGGCCGGCATCCTGCACCTGATCGGCTTCGAGCAGGACGAAGACGAGTTTCCGGACCCTGCCGAGGAACTGTACGCGTTCCTCGAAGACCGCGGCGTGGAGCTGGAGGAGGACGAGGTCGAGGACTTCTCGCTGCCGGACGACGCGGAGATGACCCTCTGCGAATACACCACGGCGGGGGACGACGAGGACGACGACGCGACGTTCTGGATCGTGGGCGTGGCCACCGCGCCGGGCCGTCTGGTGTTCGCCACCTACTTCTGCGTAGCGGGCGAAGAGGAGCAGGAGCGCGAGACCGTCCGCGCCGCGCTCGCCACGCTCAAGCTGCACCCCGCGTAGCCGATTCCGTCAGCCCCGACGATTCCGCCCGGCCGTCTCGGACGGCGGGCTTGGGACCAACCCAACACCCAGGAAACCGCAGATGCCGCTCAAGAAAGGCGACGCCGCGCCCAGCGTGACGCTCCCGTCCACCACGAACCAGCCGGTCTCGCTGAACGAGCTGTGGAGCAAGCAGCCGCTGGTGGTGCTCTTCTTCCCGCTGGCCTTCACCAGCACGTGCACCGAGGAGCTGTGCACGGTGGGCGGCGACCTGGGCTCGTACACCGGCCTGGGCGCGCAGGTGGTGGCGGTGAGCGTGGACTCGCCGTTCGCGCTGGAGCGCTTCCGCAAGGAGACGGGCGCCGACTACCCGTTCCTCTCGGACTTCAACCGCGAGGCCACCAACGCGTTCGGCGTGCTGCGTCCCAGCCCGCTGGGGCCCGGCCTGCTGAACGTCTCCGACCGCGCGGCGTTCGTGATCGGCACCGACGGCAGGATCGCGTACGCCTGGCACAGCACCAACCCCGGCCTGCTCCCCCCGTTCGACGAGATCAAGGGCGCGCTCCAGGGCCTGAAGCAGGCGGCGTAGCATCGGCGGTCCGGTCG